>NZ_JBFRSN010000034.1:0-13051 GCF_041473595.1 Vibrio sp. 10N.222.46.A1 | reverse complement strand
CCATATTACGCGTGTACTGCTCATGCCCAGGGGTATCAGCAATAATGAATTTACGCTTTTGAGTCGAGAAGTAGCGATAAGCCACATCGATCGTAATCCCTTGCTCACGCTCAGCCTGCAAGCCATCAACAAGCAATGCCAAGTCAGGTTTCTCACCTGTGGTACCCACTCGTTGGCTATCCGAGTGAACTGCTGCTAGCTGATCTTCATAAATCTGTTTTGTATCATGGAGTAAGCGACCGATTAACGTACTTTTACCGTCATCTACCGAGCCACAAGTTAAAAATCTAAGCATAGATTTATGCTGATGCTGACTTAGATAACCTTCAATCCCTAGTTCAGCCAATTCGGCTTCTACTGCACTATTCATTTTTCTTTCCTTAGATTCTTAGAAATAACCTTGGCGCTTTTTCAGCTCCATAGAGCCCGACTGATCATGGTCAATCGCTCGACCTTGACGCTCACTGGACGTCGCCACCAGCATCTCTTCAATAATGCCTGTTAGCGTATTCGCCTCAGATTCAACGGCTCCGGTTAGTGGGTAACAGCCCAAAGTACGGAAGCGAACGCTTTTCTCTTCAATCACTTCACCTTCTTGCAGTTCCATACGGTCATCATCAACCATGATCAGCATGCCATCACGCTCAACCACAGGACGTTTATCAGATAGATAAAGCGGAACAATATCGATACTCTCTAGGTAGATGTATTGCCAGATATCAAGCTCAGTCCAGTTAGATAGTGGGAAGACACGAATGCTTTCGCCCTTATTAACCTGACCGTTGTAGGTGTGCCAAAGCTCTGGACGCTGGTTTTTTGGATCCCATGTATGGTTCTTATCACGGAAAGAATAAACACGCTCTTTTGCTCGAGATTTTTCTTCATCACGACGCGCACCACCAAAAGCCGCATCGAACCCATACTTGTTTAACGCCTGCTTAAGGCCCTGTGTTTTCATGATGTCAGTGTGCTTAGAAGAACCATGTACGAACGGGCTACACCCCATCTCAATACCTTCTGGGTTCTTATGTACTAAAAGGTCGAAGCCGTACTTTTTAGCCGTACGATCACGAAACTCAATCATCTCGCGAAATTTCCAATCCGTATCAACGTGCAATAGTGGGAATGGAATCTTGCCTGGATAAAACGCTTTGCGAGCTAAATGAAGCATCACAGAAGAATCTTTACCGATGGAGTACATCATCACTGGGTTATCAAACTCAGCAGCAACTTCACGGATAATATGAATACTTTCCGCTTCAAGCTGTTTTAGGTGGGTTAAACGTTCTTGGTCCATTTCAGTGCTTCCTTTAAGGCTCGCAGTACGAGCAATTCATTACTTGGTCTTGCCAAGCAAGGGATTTAACTCATCCACTTAAGTGAATGGGAGTATTGGCACTAGAAGAAAACAGAAGCTTCGTTTTGAGCTATCCTTGCTATTCATCTGCCTGATACGTCCTTGATATAGGCATTATGACGAGCCTCTCATATTACTGGAAATTCTAAAATTTCATTTTTTATTCGAAAAGCTGATAAGGGATGAGATTCATCGATAAATAGGTGAAATGAATGGGCTAATATTATCGATATCAGTTGCGCATCGATTGAGCAGCTTTGGGAGGCGCCTTGCAGAACACTATAAAGTAATCGATCTAAGTCACGAATTAACATTCGTTGTAATCATTGTTTCATTCCATTTTGTTACATTACGCAACGAATTTTCTACTAATCCACTTTGGAGCTCCAAAATGAAAGTTGCAATGAAACCTTTGTCATTGGCTGTACTTGCTGGTCTTGGTCTGACTTTAGCAGGCTGCACAACAACACCAGATACCGATGAAGTGATTAAATTACGTGTCGTAGAAACGACGGATATCCATACCAACCTAATGGATTACGACTACTACAAAGACAAGCCGTCGAAAAAAATCGGCTTAGCACGTACTGCAACTCTAGTAAAAGAAGCTCAAAGCGAAGTAACCAACAGCGTATTAGTTGATAACGGTGACTTGCTGCAAGGTAGCCCAATGGGTGACTACATGGCAGACAAAGGCATCGAGGCTGGCGAAGTTCACCCTGCATATAAAGCAATGAACCAACTAAGCTACGACGCTGCAAACCTAGGTAACCACGAATTCAACTACGGTCTTGAGTTCCTAGAAGAATCTATTAACGACGCTGATTTCCCGTACATCAGTGCTAACGTTTACGACGCAGAAACCAAAGAACACTACTTCACGCCATACATCATCAAGACGCACACCTTTGAAGATACTGCTGGCGTAGAACATGAAGTAAAAGTGGGTTACATCGGTTTTGTTCCACCACAAATCATGACGTGGGATAAGAAGAACCTTGAAGGCAAAGTGATCGCTCGCGATATCATTGAGACAGCTAACGAGTTAGTGCCTCAAATGAAAGCGGAAGGCGCTGAAGTAATCGTTGCTATCCCTCACTCAGGCGTATCAACTGACCCGTACAAAAATGGCGAAGAGAACTCAACGTTCTACCTATCTGAAGTAGACGGCATTGATGCAATCGCATTTGGTCACTCTCACGCAGTATTCCCAGGAAAAGGTTTTGATGACATTCAAGGCATCAACAACGAAACGGGCACAATGAACGGCGTTGCGGCTGTAATGCCAGGCCGCTGGGGTAGCCACGTTGGTGTTATGGATCTAACACTTGCACAAAAAGACGGTAAGTGGGAAGTTGTTAAAGGCCAATCAGAAGCACGCCCAATCTACGACAAGGTAGAAAAGAAATCTCTTGCTGCTGCTGATGAAGGCATCGTTTCTGCACTAGAAAAAGACCACGCAGGTACTCGTGAGTTTGTTAACCAACCGATTGGTAAAGCAGACGATGTGATGTACAGCTTCTTGTCTCTAGTACAAGACGATCCAACTGTTCAAATCGTGAACCTTGCGCAAAAAGATTACGTTGAGCAGTTCATCCAAGGTGATCCAGACTTAGATGGCACACCTGTACTTTCAGCAGCTGCACCATTCAAAGCAGGCGGCCGTAAGAATGACCCAGCGAACTTCACTGAAGTTGAATCTGGTCAACTGACATTCCGTAACGCGGCTGACTTATACCTTTACCCGAACACGCTAGTTGCAATGAAGGTAACAGGCCACGAAGTAAAAGAGTGGCTTGAGTGTTCTGCTGGTCAATTCCAAAAAATAGATGTTAATTCGACCGCACCACAGCAGTTGGTTGAATGGGACGGCTTCCGCACTTACAACTTTGATGTCATCGATGGCGTTGAGTACCAAATCGATGTTACACAACCAGCAAAATACGATGGTAACTGTAAAGTTATTAATGAAGGCTCTGAGCGTATCGTAGGTCTAACTTACCAAGGTAAGCCAATCGACGTGAAGCAAGACTTCCTGATCGCAACCAACAACTACCGAGCATACAGCAATAAGTTCCCAGGTACGGGTGAAGACTTCATCGCATTTGATGCACCAGATGAGAACCGTACTGTTCTAGCAAACTACATCTCTCGAGTGAGCAAAGAGCAAGGTCAAGTGAGCCCAACGGCTGATAACAACTGGTCATTTGCGCCAATCAAAACGGATAAAAAGCTAGATATCCGCTTTGAAACATCTCCAAGCGACAAAGCGGCAGAGTTCATCAAAGAAAAGGGGCAATACCCGATGAAACGTGTTGCGACTGACGATGTTGGTTTTGCTGTTTACCAGATTGACCTAACTAAATAGATTACCTTGTAATCCATAGTTAACGTTCTGAAAGGCTGAGTTTAACGACTCAGCCTTTTTCTTTTGTTATTTATAAACCAAATCCACTGCCCTACTTTTCTCACCGTAAACGCCCGCTAATTCAATACCCAAACAGCGCGACTCAAACCGCCAATAAAATCAATCAAATATAAAAAAGCAGCAATCGCCTGTAAGTTTTTCTCCGCTCCTCCTGTCTATTTAATTTACTACACTCAATGAATGGTCATTAAGCCATTCATCTATGGGATAGATAAGGACATTTGATGAGCACCGTCGAGAGCATTCAAGCATGGTTAAATACGGGAGAGGAATCGCTGCTATGGCTGATGCTTGGCATTATCGCGCTTTCTTACTTGCTTGAAGATCTGGCGATTGTTACAGCGGCAGGTTTAGCAACTCAAGGACTCATGCTTCCTCAATATGCGTTGCTTGCCATTTTCATCGGCATTGCCACAGGAGATATCGGCCTCTATTACCTAGGTAAATCAGGACGTTATTTCCGAGGCGTTCGTTACAAAGCCCTCACCAACCGATACTTTCGTGCACTTCGCACTAAATTACGTCAAAACGCTTTCAGCAGCCTTTTTGTTATCCGCTTTATTCCCGGGCTTCGTACCGTCGGTTTTACCTTAAGTGGCTTTTTCGCAATCCCACTGCCTACTTTCTTGTTTGCCGTTATTAGTGCCACTGCGATCTGGACTGGCATTGTCTTCTCTGCCATCTACTATTTAGGGACATCAGCGTGGCTGCAAGCCTCTGAATATCAATGGATCATCATCCCGTGTGCCATCGCTTTGTTGTTTATCGGCAATCGATTAATGAATAGAACCTACTCTAGAGGATTATCATGAGTTCACCGCAAGATATTCGCATCATTCCAGCACATCAAATCAATGCAGGCATGCCCTTGCTTGAAAAAGATACCGTGCGCAGTGTCTCTCCTTATGAGTTTCTTCCAACTTGGTTCTTCTACACGCCAGTGGTGATTCAAAGCCTGATGCAAGGGTTACGGCACTTTGACTGGGCGCTGCCGCTCATCGCCAACCCGAGCATCAAGTTAAGCGGCATGGTAGGCGAATCAAAACACGAAATACTGAGCCTTGCCGGATCATCGAGTCAGCGCTGGATCTCTCCGTTTATCACCCTAACCAAAACGGATCTTAGCAGTAAGAAACAAGCTGAAGATGCACGCAGTGCACTCATACAATCGGATCTCGATTTCCCGATTGTGGCTAAACCGGATCTTGGCTGTCGAGGTGTTGGCGTTAAGCTGATCAACACACAAGATCAACTTGAACAGTATGTTGAATTTTTCCCAAATGGTGCTCGCTTTCTATTGCAAGAAAAGGCGCCTTATCAAGCTGAAGCGGGGGTTTTCTATGTTCGTTACCCAAACAAAAAGCAAGGTGAGATCATCTCGATCACACTCAAATATTCACCAATGGTGATGGGTGATGGCAAGTCGACACTCAAGCAGTTAATTGAAAATAGCCCGCGTGCTGGGCAACTCAGCCACCTGTATCTACCAAGGCATGAAGATAAATTGGATCAAGTGCTCGCAGAGGGCGAAGAGTTCCAACTCGCGTTCGCAGGTAGCCATAGCCGTGGCTGCATCTTCCGCGATGGCAATCAATACATTACTCAGGCTTTAACCGAACGCTTAGACGAAATATTCGACGACTTCGATGGCTTCCACTTTGGTCGACTCGACGTCAAATTCAAGGACATGCACAGCCTAATGAACGGCGAGGATTTCACTATCCTTGAGGTCAATGGCGCAAGCAGTGAGGCTGGGCATATCTGGGATCGCAACACACCATTGCGAGAGATATTTTCTACGCTACTCCTGCAATACCGCATTCTTTTTGATATTGGCGCTCAGCAAAAACAGCGAGGCCACCAGCCTCCTTCTTTTAAGAGCTTATATAACGCGTGGCAAGAAGAGCGACGTCTTGTTCAACAATATCCGACCACCGATTAACTTTGTACGAGGATCATGAATGAACCCCATAGCCCAACCGAGCGCCCTAACTTCTTTCTCTCCTAGTATCAAGGGAGCGGTAGAGATATTGAATCAGGGTTTAGAGTTTTTGTTAGCGATATCTGACAGCGACTATCTGACACGAGCAAAGCCGCACGTCACAAGTTCTATTGGTGAGCATACCCGTCACACGCTCGATCTTTTTCACGCTTTGATTTTAAAAGAGAATGCGACCGTTGATTACAACACTCGTCGTCGTGGTCACCCCGTCGAATTCGACAGGTCGATTGCGTTGAAAGAGATCCATTACGTGATCAACTGGCTTGAACGAATAGACCGCAGAGATCTCGAAGCGCCCATCATGATCCAAACCGAAGTTTCAATGGATACACAAGTGTTTGCCAGCCTGCCTTCTACGCTAGAAAGAGAGGTCACCTTTGCCGCGCTGCATGCCAATCATCATTACGCGATGATCAAGGTGATCACGACCTTTCTTGATGTCGAAACATGCAACACCTTTGGTTATGCCCCAACCACCAGCAGCTATTTGAGGGAGCAATAATCATGTGTTCAGTATCTTGGCTGCTTGAAGACAATGGCTATCAGGTCTTCTTTAATCGTGATGAACAAAAGACACGGACACTGGCGATGCCACCTAAACAATATCGAGTTAACGGCGTCGATATCATCATGCCACACGACCCAACCGGCGGTGGTAGCTGGATCAGTATCAATGAGTTCGGGCTTTCGTTATGCCTACTCAATAACTATCAAGGCATCGTACCTGATGGACTTTTAGTCAGCCGTGGTTTGTTACTCAAGAACCTATCATCGAGTCGTAATATCAGTCAGCTCTCTGAAGCATTTCATAAGCTCGATCTGCACTCTTTTGCCCCATTTACCTTGCTAGCTTTCGCGCCGAACTTAACTCAACACCATGGCTTGGTTATCGCCTATATGTGGGATGGCATTCAACAAAAAATAGTCGAAACCGACTCTCCGCTGTTCTCATCCGGTGTTGATTTAGAGCGAGTGCAAGCCTACCGACAAGAAAAATACGATCAGCTTATGACAACAGGTAAGAATCAGCAGAACTTACTTCAATTTCACTCTCACCATCATAGCGAACAGCCTCATTTAGCGACCTGTATGCATCGTGAAGACGCACATACGGTGAGCTTTACACACTTACGTAATCTACATGGCCAAGCCTCGATGTTTTATGCACCCGGCTCGCCTTGTGAACCCATTAAACCATGCCAGATAAATCAACAGCGTTTTACCTTCGATTTATCACCAGCAATCAATCTATAGATGGAGTCCATCATGAGAAAACTATTAACCATGGTCATGCTACTTGTTAGCCCTTACGTATTTGCCGCCGATGAAATCTACACCGGATTCTTTAGCAGCAAGGCGCTCGATGGCTACGACACTGTGGCTTATTTCACTTCAGGTAAGCCTATTGAAGGCAGTAAAAAATTCAGCACCGAGTACAAAGGCGCGGACTGGTATTTCTCTTCTGAAAAGAATCTGACTTTATTTGTTAATAATCCTGAAAAATATGCCCCTCAATATGGTGGTTATTGCGCTTGGGCTGTTTCAGCAAAAAGTGATTTTGCACCCGGAGACCCGAATCAATGGACGATTGTTGATAACAAGCTTTACCTCAACTACGACCAAGAGATTAAACAGCGTTGGGAACAAGACCGAGCACAACATATTCAAAAAGCCGACACCATTTGGCCGCAACTGATCAAATAAGGGAATAACCATGACATTCACTCCAGCTAAACATATTCCTGCGGCATTTATCGCTTTCGTATTTGTTCAGTCGCTGTTTTTTAAGTTCACAGGCTCATACGAGACTGAGCATATCTTTGGCACCTTGGCGACATGGTCTGGCTTAAGTTGGTTCGGTTCATTTGGCGGCTACTTGATTGGGTTCGCTGAATTGATTGCGGCCATTTTGCTGTTTACTCGTTGGCATGGCCTAGGTGCCATCATGAGTGTGGGGATTATGAGTGGCGCGATATTTTTCCATCTGTTTACGCCGCTCGGTATTCAAATGCCTGAGTTTAACGCAGCGGGTGAAATTGTCGGTTATGACGGCGGATTACTGTTTGGCATGGCATGTCTAGTATGGCTTTGCGGTGCATTTTTAAGTGTAAAAGATTTCAAGAATCAAGACGGTTTCCTAAACAACTTTAGTCAATAAGGTAGCTTCATTATGATTGATAGTCCTTTTCGTTTACCACGTTACACGCCTTTTGGTTTAGGTGAGTCTGTTGTCGAGTGGGCAACTGGGCTATCTAAGCTAGATAAGCTCTATCAAGATAGACCTGATGAGTTATCTAGCTTTGAATTCATGCATCACACCTTGTCAGCATTGAATATCGACTATTCCGTTTCAGCAGGCGCCACTGATAATATTCCCGAACAAGGGCCAGTAGTCATTGTGGCTAACCACCCGCTTGGTGCGATTGAAGGCGTGATCCTTGCAGATCTCGTAGGATCGGTAAGAAAGGATGTGAAGGTGTTGGCCAATGAGTTGCTCAAGCGACTGCCTGAACTGGATGATCTTTTCATTGGGGTCGATGTCTTTAACAGTAAAGAATCGAAACGCACCAATGCTAAAGCTATTCGAGATGCCAATCGTCATTTAGCAGACGGTGGACTCTTGATTGTGTTCCCTGCTGGCGAAGTATCGAGTTACCGTAAAGGGGCCAAGACACTAACAGACATCGAGTGGAGCAAATCAGTCGCAAAGTTTGTTAAGCGTCACCAAGCCACCACAGTGCCTATCTTTATCAATGGCAAGAACAGTGAGCTTTTCTACCAAGCGGGCCGTGTTCATCCACTACTGAGAACGGCTTTACTTGGCCGCGAACTTCTTAATAAACAGGCGACGACTATCTCTATCTCGATTGGCTCTTCGATTCCGTATTCAGAGATCAAATCGTTTGAACAAGAGATGGATATCGTCAACTACCTACGACTCAATACCTACCTAATGAGTCAACAAGATAGCCCGAATACGCCAATCCACGCGCCCTCTTTTGACACCCAAGTGATTGCGCCTATTCCACCAGAAGTGTTGGCAATAGAGGTCGATTCTCTTCCTGAAGAGATGAAGTTACTTGAGCAAGGGGACTTCGAGGTCTACTGTACGCCAAGCCAATCTATTCCTAACTTAATGCGCGAAATTGGTCGAGTTAGAGAAGAGAGTTTCCGAGAAGTCGGAGAAGGCAGCGGGCTTGCCTGTGATTTAGATGAGTATGACCTTTACTACCATCAACTGTTTGTGTGGAACAAAGCTAAGGCTGAACTGGTCGGGGCGTACCGACTTGGTATGGTCGACAAGTTGATCGCTGAGCACGGGCTTGACCAACTCTATTCCCGTAGTCTGTTTAACTACAATCAAGAATTCATCGATACCCTAGACAACAGTATCGAGCTTGGGCGTTCTGTAGTGAGCAAGCCTTATCAAAAGAGCCTTAACTCACTATTACTATTGTGGAAAGGTATCGCGGCCTTCGTGTATCGTCATCCTCAATACACTCACCTATTCGGCCCAGTCAGTATCAGTAATGATTACAGCCACAATGCGCGTCTGTTGATTGCGACGACCTTATCGATACATCATTATGACGAAGAAAAAGCAAACCTGGTTTCTCCTTCTTCACCACTCAATACCAGTAATCATGTGTTCTGGCAAAATCATCTGTTATCGTCATTGGCGAGTGTTCCTCTGCTCTCTAAAGTGTTAGCGCGTATGGAGCAAGGAAAAGGCCTGCCAGTACTACTCCGCCAATACCTAGGGATGAACGGTAAGTTGGTGTGCTTTAACGTCGACCCATCATTTAATGATGCTCTGGATGGCTTGATTGTGGTTAACCTTAAGAAAGTACCACTGAAAACTCTTGGTAAATACATGGGTAGAGAACTTGCTCAAGATTATCTAGCACAGCACGCTCGACGCTGATTTAGCCCGCTCTGTACCTAAACTCAAATAAGTGCGATGATTTCGACACTTATTTGGGTTAGGTTATTTCCATGCACACCTCTTTTATCGAACAACTACAAAGCTTCGACTTCTCTGAAAGTCAGATTGAATCTCTATTAGCCGTCGCGAAACCACTTGAGCTACCAACCAGACACATCCTGATCAATCAAGGTGAAATGGCGAGTTCAATCTACTTTGTACTTGAAGGCTTGTGCCACGCTTGTTATCTCACTGATGACGGCAAGCAATACAGCAAAGAGTTCTACTGGGAACAAGATTGGATCATCGGCTTTGAGAGTCTGATAAAAAACCAAGCGTCCCCTTACCTATTAGAAACGCTCACACCAATTACTATGTTAGAACTGCCAATGAACGCAGTTATCGAGTGGCGCGCATCAAACAACCCTTTGTATTTAAAGTTATTAGAAACTCAGCTGATGCATAAGGAAAACAAAGAACGCTTTATGCTGCTCTATACTCCAGAGCAACGCTATCAACTTTTCTGCGAACATTATCCCGACCTTGAACAGCGCTTGAACGACAATCAAATTGCTGCTTACCTCGGTATAACCGCGATCAGCCTGAGCAGAATCAAAGGTCGAATTAACAATAGTTAATGCCAACAATCATCGCACATAGTACATTCAGGGCATCGATAACCTCTGGATGTAAACATGATCACTTGGCACTCAATTCCCTTCTCTGAACTTTCAACACAACAGCTTTATCAACTACTTAAATTACGAGTAGATGTGTTCGTCGTTGAGCAAAATTGCCCTTATCCAGAGCTCGATGGTAAAGATACACTCGCAGGTGTTGAACACTTGCTTGGCTATGCTGATGAAGAGTTAGTGGCGTGTGCACGCTTGTTACCACCAGGAACTTCTTACGACTACACGAGCATCGGCCGAGTGGCGACTAAGCAATCGGCAAGAGGCGATGGTTTAGGGCATCAATTGATAAAAGAAGCGTTAACACGCTGTGAGGCTCTTTGGCCGAGCACGACTATCGATATTGGTGCGCAACAACACCTAGAAAACTTCTATGCGAGCCACGGCTTCAAAACGATCTCTGAGATGTACTTGGAAGACGATATTCCGCACGTTGATATGAGATTAGAGAAGTGATGTCGAATATCACTGTCGGTATCCTATTGCTGATTGCAGGTAACTTGTTTGCCTCGCTTTCCGACGTAGCGGTAAAACTGTTGAATGGCGAAGTGCCACCTCTTCAGTATATTTTTTTCCGACAGTTGATATCTCTGCTCATCATCACCCCTTTGTGGCTACAGCAGAAAAAGGAACAACGACGCTTACAGCAAGCCAAAGTGACCATCATACGCGGACAGCTAATACTAATTGGCAGTGGATGTATGGTTGTCGCGATTACCCACTTATCTTTGGCTACCGCCAACGCTGTATTTTATGTCGCGCCCTTATTGATGCTGCCTCTATCTATGTTTCTACTGAAAGAGCAACCAGCACTTGGCAAGGTCATCGCCACCACTATCGGTTTTATTGGTGCATTGATTGTCTTGAGGCCATCGCAATTTCATTGGGCTGCATTGTTTGCATTAGGCACAGCTCTGACGCTCGCACTGTTCAATGTATTGGTAAGAAAGCTTCCGAGTGAGCAAACGGTGATCACTACGCTGTGGTGGACAACGTTATTCTCTATTCCAGCATCATTGGTACTGTGCTTCCTATACTGGCAACCGGTATCGGTGGAGCATTTGGGATACATAGCACTCAGTGCAACGTTAATCTTGAGTTACAACGGCCTTGCGGTTGCTGCCTACCAAAAAGCACACTCTAGCCAAATTGCCTTGGCTGAGTATTCAGGACTGGTGTTTGTCGCGTTAATAGGTGCAATATGGTTTGATGAGATACCAGATACGTTAACCTTTATCGGTATTATGCTCATCATCTTGCCACTCGCCCCTTTCAAGCGACCAAAAAAAAGAGCTAATGCTTAGCTCTTTTCTATCGTTTATATGTGTCTGGTGAAGTGCTTTAACTCAGGTTCACTATTCATCTATTTACTGCGACCAAAGCCACCATCTGATAACCGGAAAAACATCACCGAAGTATTGCCTTTCTCAAGCTGAAGAATGTCTAGTTGCCCAGTCTCGGCTAGTTTGAATCGAACCAGCTGGCCTTTACGAATCTGGCTAAGCGGCTTGTCTGCACCTTCAATACGAACCAAAGCGTTAAGATCAGACAGCGGTAGATCATTATTTCGGAACACTTGAGCTAACGTATCTCCTTGCTTAACAAGATACTCTTGCCAACTGGTTGGCTCAGAAGAATTACTTTTAGCATTTTTCTGCTCGCTTAAGCCAACAGTATTTATCTCAAGCTCAACACGAGATGTTGCTGGTGCGTTGTCTACTTTAGGCTCTGGTAGCGGTGCAAACAATAAGATTAATATGATCGGCGAAATCACCATCAATAATTTCTGGTGTAATTTCGGCAATGATCCCCAAGTTTGCACTGTTGAGGTTTTCATTTTCTTTAGATCGATCGAGCTTAGTTTCTCTTTGACCTGATTCAGTCGGTCCTTGAACTCTGCTAAGTGGTCTACTTTCTGTTTTTTCTTTTGACGACGATTCATGCCACTGCGTCCTATACATTGAATAACTACAGTATAAAAACCAAAGTACCAACAGTATAGATCTTTCCGCGACAACAGAGAGCAAAGCAAGAAAATTGACATAGCTGTGATTTGGACACGGTAAAGCGTAAGTGATCAGAGGCTAGCCGTTTATTCAGGCTGCTAATACTGGTATTCTTACCCTTTTAGTACTGATAAAAAGAGTGACTTTTCATGTCTGAAGTAAAATTTGAAACTGTAGAGCAAAAAGCTAGCTACGGTATCGGTCTACAAATGGGCCAACAACTTGCTGGTTCTGGTCTTGAAGGCCTAAACGTTGATGCAATCGCTGCTGGTATCGCAACAGCTCTAGTTGGCGACATGCCAGCTATCGAAGTTGACGAAATCAACAACGCACTACAAGAGCTACACACTCGTGGTGAAGCTGCACGTCAAGAACTAGCTAAAGCTGCTGCTGCTGACGGCGAAGCTTTCCTAGCTGACAACGCTCTTCGTTCAGAAGTTACAGTTCTTGAGTCTGGTCTTCAGTACGAAGTACTAACTGAAGGTACTGGCGAAATCCCAACTGCAGACAAGCAAGTGCGCGTTCACTACCACGGCGAACTAACTGACGGTACAGTTTTCGATAGCTCTGTATCTCGCGGTCAACCTGCTGAATTCCCAGTAACTGGCGTAATTCAAGGTTGGGTACAAGCTCTACAAATG
>NZ_JBFRSN010000033.1:0-2247 GCF_041473595.1 Vibrio sp. 10N.222.46.A1 | reverse complement strand
GCCTTGCGCTTCAACCCATGCATCACCGTTATCAGCTTTAACAATGTTAAAAGGCATGATTTCGATATCGCGTTGAACTTCTTCATCTTCAAAACGACGACCGATTAGACGCTTAATCGCGTATAGCGTGTTTTGAGGGTTAGTAACAGCTTGACGTTTCGCAGGTTGACCAACTAGCGTCTCGCCTTCAGTGTATGCGATTACCGATGCTGTTGTGCGTTCGCCTTCAGCATTTTCTAATACGCGTGGTTTGTCACCGTCAAGAACAGCAACACAAGAGTTAGTAGTACCTAAATCAATACCAATGATTCGACCCATCAGGCTTTCTCCGAATAAATTCTATTTAGTTTTTTGCTATACCCACTATGTGGGGGGTAGTAATCAGGGATTCAACCCTAATACACAAATTTAAGTGCAAATGTAATTTGCTTTCGTATGCACCATAGATAAGGGCTCACGAATCCTTTTCAAGGGGGATACTGGATTTTTTCACATTTATTTTGATAAAAGGAATGGTTAGACACGAATACATATCATTACCTTCACATAAGCCCAGTAACTGGGGTTATCACCCAATAAAAAACGGAGCCACTTAGGCTCCGTTTGTCTATTCAGGCTTTCCACTTAGATTTCATCTATAGAGGAAAATCTCTGATTACGCTTCTGCTTTCTTTAGCTCAGCTTCTTCGTTTGTTTCAACGCCGATTTCGCCTTCAGACTTAGCAACGATAGTGTTAACCGCTGTATCACCTACTACGTTAGAAGAAGTACAGAACATATCGTTGATACGGTCTACCGCAGCAATGATAGCTAGACCTTCTGGTGGTAAACCTAGTTGGTGCAATAGAACACCTACCATTACAACACCACCACCTGGAACACCACCCGCACCGATAGACAGTAGCAAGATAGTTAGACCCAGAGTAAAGATGTCAGCCGTGTTGATTGGTTGACCGAATGCGTTTGCTACGAACATTGTCGCTAGTGCTATGTAGATAGAGACACCAGACATGTTCATTGTCGCACCCAGTGGTACACCGAAGCCTGCCACAGATCTTGATACACCAAGCTTTTCAGTTAGAGTGCGCATTGTTACTGGGATAGTCGCGTTCGAACTTGCCGTCGATAGTGAGAAAAGGATTTGCTCACGAGTTGCACGTAGGAATTGCTTAGGCGTAATACCTGTCGCGATACCAACCATCATTGGGTAGAAGAAGAAAATCCAGAACACTAGCATCGCAACAACAAGCGCTACATAGCCCGCTACAGACATAAGTGTCTCAGCGTTCAGTGTCGCACCTAGTTGAATCATCAGAGCGAATACACCAAATGGCGCCAAGCTCATTACTAGGCCGATAAGCTTCATCATGATTTCGTTAGCCATCTTGAACGTTTTGATCGCTGGACCGCCACGTGAATCAAGAGCCTGAATAGCAAGACCAGTCAAAATTGCCATGAAGATGATCTGTAGCATGTCGCCGCTTGCAAACGCCTGAACTGGGTTGCTAGGAACGATGTTCACAACAAGAGAGAAGATATCTGGAGTTTCAGTTGTTGTTAGTTGAACTGTCTCAGAGATCGTTCCGGCTAAATCTGCACCAGCACCCGGCTGGAAAATAAGGCCAACAGTTAGGGCTGCAGAAATCGCGATGATGGTGTTGATAATGTAAAGAGCAAAAGTTTTACCACCTAGGCGACCGAAAGAACGGATGTCTTTCAATTCAACAATTCCGCAAACGATAGATACGTATACCAGTGGAACAACCAATAGTTTGATCAAAGAGACAAACATACCACCGACACCTTCTGCTAGACCTAGCAGGTAAGTATCAAATACTGCAATACCGTTGAATAGGTACTGAATAGCAGTACCAATAAGTAGGCCGGCAAACAAGCCTACAAAAATCTTACTTGAGAGCGATTTATCCATCGTTCTTCTCCAGTTTGTTGTGTTTGAAATTTGTACTTTTATAGTTATATATGCGAGTTAAATCGCTATATCGCAGTGGATTTTACATACAAAGATAACAATTAAAAGTATTTATTTACAAAAACATTACAAGTGTGACATCAAAACATTTCTTCATTAACAACCAGTTTCATAATATAAAACTCTAAATCATTGTTCTGGGTAATATAAAAGGAACAACATTCTTAATGCGGTTTTGGTGACTATTTACGTGGGGTCTCAAGTTATAGGCACAAAAAAAGAGAGGCATATGCCTCTCTTTCCATTTTACGTAAACC
>NZ_JBFRSN010000032.1:0-4182 GCF_041473595.1 Vibrio sp. 10N.222.46.A1 | reverse complement strand
TTTTTATTTTCTCATGTTTTTAAAATTGATGGGTTTGTTTCAATTTATTGATTATTAATTGTTTTTTTGTCGGTGGGTGGTTTTTTGTTTTTGGTCCTGATAAATCTATGGATTAAAAAAAACGATTGCGGGTAATTCTTCACATAGTTATTCACAGAAAAGGTGAATAAATGTGGTCTATGTCTCACTCTTGTGTGGGTAACTAAGATTTGAGCAAAACTTATCCATATTCGTAGTTATTATTCATAAATATAGCGCTTGTCACGTCACTAAGTTTGCTCCGATTGGGGATATGTGGAAAAATCAGTGTAATTAAAAATTTAGATAGAGGTTGGCCAGTGATAGATGGCGATGGTTACCGATTAAATGTTGGTATTGTAATCTGTAACAACCATGGTCAGGTCTTCTGGGCTAAACGATACGGGCAACATTCATGGCAATTCCCTCAAGGGGGAATAGATGAAGGTGAAACTCCGGAACAGGCAATGTACCGCGAGTTATATGAAGAGGTTGGCCTTACTAAAAAGGATGTAAAGATCGTCGCGACAAGTCGTCATTGGTTACGCTATAAGCTGCCCAAACGACTGGTTCGGTGGGATTCTAAACCTGTCTGTATTGGACAAAAACAGAAGTGGTTTCTTTTACGCTTAGATTGCGATGAATCGCATATCAATATGCAGCGTGGAAGCACACCTGAGTTTGATGGTTGGCGTTGGGTGAGTTACTGGTACCCAGTTCGACAAGTTGTATCTTTCAAGCGAGATGTTTACCGTCGAGCGATGAAAGAATTCGCATCTTTAGCAATGCCGTTTAAAGAGCGAAAAACAAAAGGAAAGCGCAAATTGCGTAGAGGTTAAGCATGCTCAGCCAACTAAGGGAAATAGTTGAACACGTATCAAGAGTTGAAGATGTGTCGACGGCTCTTGATATTTTGGTTAAAGAGACATGCAGCGCGATGCAGACGGAATGTTGCACCGTGTATTTGGCAAATAATGATATGCAGCGTCTTGAGTTGATGGCAACTCAAGGCCTGATCTTCAAAGGCAATAGTATTCACATTGGTTTTGACGAAGGTTTGGTTGGCCTTGTTAAAAGAAGTGCTGAACCTATTAACCTTGCACAGGCGTCTGCTCACCCTGCTTATAAGTTTTTTCCCGAGCTTGGAGAAAAGGTTTATCACTCTTTTCTCGGCACTCCGATTATCTATCGCAAGCAAGTGCTTGGCGTATTGGTCATTCAACAGAAGTCCCCCCGTTTATTCAGTGAGATGGAAGAATCCTTCCTTGTTACACTCTCAGCACAACTTGCGGTTATTGTGGCGCATGCCCAAACTCAAGGCCATTGGCTGTTAGAGCAACAGAAGCTACCTGCGACCAAAGGTATTGCAGCTTCATCGGGTGTGGCGATTGGTGACTTATGGTGGGACAACACTCAGCCTGAACTCACCGATGTTTACCCTGCTTCGACGCTCAATGTTGAAAGGGAGCATGAGCTGTTGGCAGTCGCTGTCGAAAATGCTCTCAATGATTTTAAGCGAATGCGAAAGCGTTTAGATAGTGAAATCAATAAAGACGCGTTGGCGATCTTTGATCTGTTTACTCACTTACTCAACGATCCCATGTTACGTAAGGATCTCAAGAGTCAAATTCAGAAAGGCGACAAAGCCGATTGGGCATTGAGACAGGTTGTTGAGAGTTACTCTAACCGTTTTGCTCGTATGTCAGATGTGTACCTTCGGGAGAGAGCGCAAGACGTCCGAGAGCTTGGTCAAAGACTGCTCTATTTCCTCCACAATTCTGAACATGAACTTCGCACGTTAGATAAACCGATTATTTTGGTGGTTCGTGAGTTAACGGCCTCTGTATTAGCGTCTATTCCTAAAGAAAAACTATTAGCGGTTATTTCCTTGGAAGGGGCGGCGAACTCGCACGCAGCGATTTTATCTCGAGCTTTGGGTATTCCTTCTGTTATGGGAGTTAACCTTAATCTTTCGCAAGCTAATGGTAAGCAAGCGATTGTTGACGGGTATAGCGGTGAGATTTTTATTGAGCCGACTAAAAACCTGCTCAAAGAGTATCGGGGGCTGATTCTAGAAGAGAGTGAGCTCTCCTCTATGGTCAATCGAGAACTGTACTTACCGGCAAAAACGAAAGACGACAAGCAAGTCGAGATTCTGCTTAATGCGGGTTTGAGTGCAGACACTAATATCGCCATTAACCAAGGGGTTGATGGGGTTGGTCTGTATCGAACCGAAATTTCTTTCTTGTTGCAGCAAAGGTTTCCGTCAGAGGACGAACAATTCAAGCAGTATCGTTCTGTGCTTGCGAGTTACCCCGAGAAGCAAGTGGTGATGCGAACCTTGGATATTGGTGGAGATAAGGCGTTACCTTACTTCCCAATAGAAGAAGACAATCCATTCCTTGGTTGGCGTGGTATTCGTTTTACGCTCGATCATCCTGACATCTTTATTATTCAGTTACGTGCCATGTTACGTGCGAGTTGTGATAGCCAGAACTTGAGTATCTTGTTGCCGATGATCTCTAGCACTCAAGAACTGGATGATACTGTTCAACTCATCGAGCAAGCCTACGATGAAGTGCATGAACTCGACAGTCGAGTTCGCATGCCGCGTATCGGTATCATGATTGAAGTGCCATCCATGCTTTACCTTCTTCCGCTTATTGCGGATAAAGTTGATTTCGTTTCGGTGGGCACCAATGACTTAACTCAATATTTATTGGCGGTTGACCGGAACAATTCCCGTGTCTCTGATGTCTATGAATCCATGCACCCTGCAGTGATCATGGCATTGAAACACATCCATGATACTTGTAAGCAATATCAATTGCCGGTGTGTATATGTGGAGAGCTCGCGGGTGATCCAATGGGTGCATTGCTCTTGATTGGGTTAGGGTATGAGACGTTAAGTATGAACACCTCAAATGTCGCAAGGACTAAGTATTTGATTCGTCAATCTAAGCTTAGTGAACTGCAAGATTTGGCAAATGAGGCGCTATCAAAACCGTATGGAAGTGACATCTATAGTATGATGCTCAACTATTTCGAAGAGCGTGAATTTACAGGCTTCATTCGAGCGGGTAAAAAATAGGATTTAACGTGTCATATGAACTGATAGGCTTGCTAGCAGGCCTTGGTGCTATTGTTGGTGTTTTAGCTGGCTTGCTGGGCATTGGTGGTGGTTTGCTGGTGGTTCCTGCCTTACTCTTTTTGCTTCCTAAAGCGGGTATCCCTCAAGAGTTTGCGATGCAAATGGCATTGGCTACCTCGTTATCAACCATCATCGTTACGTCGGGATCGTCTGCGATTAACCATTTAAAATTGGGTAATGTAGAGATTTTTGTCGTTAAATGGTTGATACCAGGTGTCGTGATAGGTGGCTTCCTAGGTTCTTTCGTGGCCGATGTGATTCCAGCTCAATACTTACCAAAAGTCTTTGGTGTGATTGTCTTGGTATTGGCGTTGCAAATGCTGTTGTCGATTCGCTCTAAGAGCCAAAAGTCGATGCCGGGTTCAGCTAAAACCGTGCTGTGTGGTGGCGGTATTGGTTTGGTATCAAGTTTAGCGGGCATTGGCGGTGGGTCTTTGTCGGTACCTTTCCTCAACCATCACGGTGTGGAAATGCGTAAAGCCGTCGGCTCATCTTCGGTATGCGGTTGTGTTATCGCGATTTCGGGAATGCTAGGTTTCATTTGGCATGGATCTTCTGTCGATGATCTTCCTGCGTATAGCTTAGGTTATGTTTATCTGCCGGCTTTGATTGCGATATCTTGTACCTCAGTGTTGACCACTCGAGTGGGTGCGAAACTGGCCACTCAATTACCAACCTCTGTTCTGAAGAAATTCTTTGCGGTATTTTTAATGTTTATAGCAGCGACAATGCTGCTGTAGTGTCTTTTCTGTTAGCTATTGAGCTAACCGTTAATCAATTTAGATAGAGAGCCAAGTATGTCTCAGGGTTTTATCGAATTCCCAAATATCGATCCTGTTCTTATTGAACTAGGACCAATCTCAGTTCGTTGGTACGGCCTAATGTACCTTGTCGGTTTTATGTTTGCTCTTTGGTTAGCAAATCGCCGAGCTGATCAACCCGGTAGTGGTTGGACTCGAGAGCAAGTATCAGACCTACTGTTTGCTGGCTTTCTAGGTGTGGTGCTTGGTGGT
>NZ_JBFRSN010000031.1:961-7074 GCF_041473595.1 Vibrio sp. 10N.222.46.A1 | reverse complement strand
GCCGATACGGCCAAAACCGTTAATACCTACTTTGATAGTCATTGTAGTTGCTCCACAACTTAATTTCTGATTAAAGATAACTGGTAGTAAAATTACAGAATCCAGTATACATCTGCAATAGATAATCCGACTTAACTTGTTTAATGTCAAAAAAAAGCGACGCTTTTCTTAACAATTGGGTGTAAGTGGTTGAAAATTGACCATTGCGAGTGGCTCTGTACCCTTCCAGTTGGGTAAAATACCTCTAAATGATGATTCACTTATGAGTGTATATGTACAATGTTTCCTGGTGAGAAAGTATGTGCTACAAAACGACTCATATGCAAGCCTTTATAGAAAAAAGTAAATATAATAACTGATAATGTGGAGAGATATTAACGTGATTCAAAAGGGAGGAAATATGATAAAGCCTGATGAATACTGGCGTGAACGCCTAACGGACGATGAATTTTCTGTGTGTCGTCAACGTGGTACCGAAGCCCCATATAGCGGTAAGTTACTGCACAACCATAAGACGGGTGTCTATAGCTGCACATGCTGTGAAAGCCCTTTGTTTCTGTCGGATAACAAATATGATTCAGGGTGCGGTTGGCCAAGCTTTGATGCCCCAGTGAATGATGAAGCAGTACGCTATATAGAAGATCTAAGTCACGGAATGAAGCGTGTAGAGATCCGTTGTACCGCTTGTGATAGCCATTTAGGTCACGTTTTTCCTGATGGTCCGAAGACAACCGGTGAACGGTTCTGTGTTAATTCTGTGTCGTTAATTTTCAACAAAAATGACGAAACTACCAAATAACTTGTCACAATTGTCTAATCCTTACAGGCGTATTTGTTGATTGAGTGGTACTGAACTGCCCAGTAGCTCAGTATTTCAGAGTTATTTCTAGCACAAACGAAAACAGCTACCATCATGGTAGCTGTTTTTTTGAAAGCTCGTGAATAGAACGTTTGGACTAGAAAACGAGAACAGTGCGATCAGTAACGAGGGACAATCGAAGGGCTGTAAACCTCATCTTCAATAGCGTCGACTATATTGTCCGCGTCTTCATTTAGTTGTTCGTATGTTGACTCATCGAAACGGTACAACACGGTAAGTTCTGCTTCCGAAGCAATAGGCACATCAAAGTTCTTGGCAACCATTGCCCAGACGTACGCTTTTTCCATATGCCCAAGGCTGTGGTTGATACTCGCCATCGATTTGAAGATCTCGGTGTTGACCTTCGAACCATTAGAAAGCGTTAACGCATTATTGAGTAGCTTAAGCGTTTTTTCATGGTCACGGGTAGTATAAAAAGTGGCTAGCGCATATTGCATCTCTGCTGTGTTTAATGCTTCTGTCCCTTCTAATTGCAGGAAACTGCGTCTTGCGTTGGTATCCCCAGTTTGTGACCACATAAAATAAAGCGTTTCCGGGGTATTTGATCGCGAGAGTTCGTTAACAATACGTTCAGACTCTTCGATACTATTCATTAAGGAGATGAAGCGACGTTCTTGAAGTTTGGATTGATCAATCGTTTCGATCTGTGCAGCAAGCTCTAGACACTTTTTGTAAGCAGAGACTAATTCGAATTCTTTAATCTTATTGGTATCGCTGGGGTTTTCTTTTGCTTCAAATCGATGCCAGACGAGGTCGGTACGTGCGACACGGCACTGTCCGTCGTTCATATTTAACTTTTCACACTGAAGCCACGGGTTGCTTTCGCACAATTGAGCGGTATTTTTGTTCCCGTCAAAACACCCAACCAGAGTGAAAGGCAATAGGCTTAGTACCAACCATTTCATAATTTTCATATTCCTTCACTTGTGATCAAATACACTTATTTTCAGTCAGGTTCTTGACTCAATTCTGATACGGGTTATTTTCTGGTGAAAATTGTTAAAACTAAGGCCTTACCATGGATGCAGAACAACTTCTTAGCGCAATGACCCCCGAGGTCTACGAACGTTTAAACTATGCAGTTGAAACGGGGAAATGGCCAGAAGGAACGGCGCTCTCTAAAGAGCAGCGCGACTCGTGTATGCAGGCGGTTATGTTGTATCAATCGAAACATAACTCTGAAGCTCAACATATGACAATTGCAGCCGGCGGAGAAATTAGCTTTAAATCAAAGTCTGAACTAAAGAAGCAGTTTAAGTCCGACCAAGAAGATATTGTTAGAGTTAATCCTAATCATTAGGCTTAAATTACAACAAAGGGGTGGCACTGTGCCACCCCTTTTTGACTGTTAAGCTGTTTATTTATAAACAATAATACGATTTAGTTCAGGTTTACGTGAGGGCTTGATTAAAGGTAAGCCCTCGGCTAAACGAATCGCAGGATAGGCTTATAAGCTCATCTCACCGCGTAACACTTGTTGCATTTGAGCCTTCACTTCTTCGTAGCTTAAATCTTGGCTCAATAGATAATGTAATTTCGCCAGTGATGCTTCTGGTGTCATATCGTAACCACTGATAACGCCCGATTCTGCTAGTGCACAACCCGTCGCGTAACCACCCATGTTGACTTTACCTGCCAAACACTGAGTTAGGTTCACCACAATCACACCTCGCTCTGAGGCATCTTTTAAGTGTTGAAGTAGTTCTTGATTTTGCGGTGCGTTACCAACACCAAAAGTAAGCAGAATCATTGCATTTACAGGCTGTAGTAGCGTGTTGCGAATCACCTCATGCGAGATTCCTGGGTACATTGTAATTACACCGATGGGTTGCGGAGTAATGTTATGAACCTTGAAAGCACCTTCAGGTTGTTCGTTTACCTTAACGTTATTGCTGATCTGGATATTGATACCCGCTTCTAGCAATGGAGTTAGGTTTGGAGAGGTAAACGCATTGAAGCCATCAGCGTGTGATTTTGTACTGCGGTTACCGCGCATCAACTTGTTGTTGAAGAACAGTGTCACTTCGTTGATCGGATAGTTCGCTGCAATGTGCAGAGCATTAAGCAGGTTTGCTTGTCCGTCTGAACGTAATTCTGCTAATGGGATCTGAGAGCCCGTAACAATCACAGGTTTGCCGAGGTTTTCCAGCATGAAAGACAGAGCAGAGGCGGTGTAAGCCATAGTGTCTGTACCGTGCAGGATAACGAAACCATCGTACTTATCGTAGTTCGCGCGAATATCATCAGCGATAGTCTGCCAATCAAGTGGCGTCATATCTGAAGAGTCCATTAATGGAGAGTATTCATGAATGGTGTACTCAGGCATTT
This sequence comes from Vibrio sp. 10N.222.46.A1, assembly GCF_041473595.1. Taxonomy (NCBI): domain Bacteria; kingdom Pseudomonadati; phylum Pseudomonadota; class Gammaproteobacteria; order Vibrionales; family Vibrionaceae; genus Vibrio; species Vibrio sp. 10N.222.46.A1. Next base: position 3,866 of record NZ_JBFRSN010000031.1, on the reverse strand, counting down.
CTGGGCGATGGAATTCAGGCATGCCTGCTAGCTGCTTATCCATAAAACCTGCGACTGGGACATAGCCGTGGTCCAAAGACTTCTGCATGCCAATTGTGCCGCCGGTATACGCGATATAGATGTGTTTTCTTTCCATGGCGATTAATACTTAGTGTGATATAGGGAACAGGGGGGCGATTATAGCGAATTATCATGCAATAAAAAGAGGCGCCTCACACAGAGGCGCCTCTTGATAACAAAGCGTTGAGCTTATCTTATTGAACTTGGCAGTTTAAGCAAAAAGCATATCGGCCTTGTGGGTCGTTAAAGTTACCTAACAGTTGGCTATCTTGGGCTAACTGTTGAGTAATAGGCTGTAAACTGCTTGGAATCATTGACTGAATATCAAGGCCTATCGACACCTGAACTTGGTTCATAAATTCTTGAATAAATAGTTCAGTGGCTGAAAGAGGCTCTTCTACCCAGTAGATATTGTAGGTTTCAAGCTCTGCAAGTGAAGCCGCAGCTGTAATCGCATCATCAAAATCACCAATTTCATCGACTAGACCTTTCTCGATTGCATCTTGGCCTGTCCATACTCGGCCTTGAGCAATCTTGTCTACAGTATCGACTTCCATGCCACGGTTTTCTCCAACTAGGCTGATGAATCGGCGGTAACCGTTTTCAATGCCCATTTGGAACGCATCTTTCGCGCCGTCGCTAAGCCCTGTTGTAATACCAAGGCCAGAGAAAGGCGACGTACCAACGCCATCGGTGTAAACGCCGATATCGTTCAAGCCTTTCTCAAAGGTCGTGATAACACTGAAGATACCGATCGAGCCTGTTAGTGTGGTTGGTTGAGCCAAAATCTTGTCTGCGCCCATCGAGATCCAATAACCACCCGAAGCGGCAAGGCTAGACATAGAAACCACAACAGGTTTACCTGCTTGCTTGATCGCTTCTATTTCATTGCGGATAACTTCTGAAGCAAACGCGCTACCACCTGGGCTGTCTACACGAAGTACAACCGCTTTTACTTTGTCGTCGTTGCGCGCTTGGCGAAGTAGTGCGGCCGTGGTATCACCACCAACGGTGCCACGTGGCTGTTTGCCATCCATAATTGCGCCGCTAGCAACAATTACAGCGACATCGTGCGATTCACTTGTTAGGTCAGGAAGCATGGTTGTACGGTACTCGTAGTACCCCAACGCGTTATAGCTGTCTTGACCGTCACTGCCGAAGACGTCTGCGAGCTCTAGACGAACTTGTTGGCGAGTTGCCAGTTCGTCAACTAAACCAAGCTTCTCTGCCAGTTTTGCGATATCGCCATCAACCGACTCAAGGTCTTTTAAGAAAGAGTCCATGCTTGGGTTCAAGGTTTTAGCATCGATCTGGCGGTTGTTGCTTACGTCATCAACGTATGCTCCCCACAGTTGACCTAACCAACGAGAAGCTGACTCTTTCGCTGCGTCTGACATATCGTCGCGAATGAAAGGTTCGATTGCAGACTTATAAGTACCGACGCGGAATACATGTGTATTTACGTCAAGCTTCTCTAATAGAGTTTTGTAGAATAGCGAGTAAGCACTATAGCCTTTAAGCAGCACGCCGCCGTCAGGCGATAAGAAGACTTTAGTTGCGTAGCTGGCTAGGTAGTATTGGCTTTGGTTATAAAAGTCACCTACCGCATAAATTGGTTTGCCAGTTGCTTTGAACTCGTTAAGTGCTTTAGCTATGTAGCGCAGCTTGGTCAGATTGGTTTCTGGCAACTCTTTCAGTGCTAAAACGATACCAGTTACCTTGTCATCGTCTTTGGCGTAGCGAATTGTTTCAACAATATCAAACAGGACATTTTCTTTTGGAAGGTCTTTGCCAAGCAGTGAACCCGTGACCGAATCCATCGGATTGATATAGCGACTTTGCTCCACGATAGGGCCAGACAGGTTAAGTACTAAAGCCGATTCCTGTGGAACAGTGGGTTGAGTTGTGTCTGAGTGGAAGTATACAAAGTAGATGATGGCGATACTGAGTAAAAAGAAAAGGTTAACCAGCGCAAGACGCACAAACGTGATGAGCTTCCAAATCCCTTTAAAGATCATGCCTATAAATTTGAATATCTTTTTCATTATGTCTCCGCAGTGAGATCACGTGGCTTTAACAAGCAACAGTACTATTAATCTCAATAATATGAACTGCTTAGTATCCTACGATAATTCCCTAGCTCAAACTACACCAAGAATTGTTAATCGATATATATTCTCATTAAGTGTAGTCAAATTAAGGGTTTCTGAACGATTAATGCGTCCTGCATTATGATCGGTGTTACAAAAATGTAAACGGTTGTTTGAACTTTTGGTGATTGAGTTATATTGTGGTCAGACCACAAGGATATAATAATAGAAGTGATGTCTGCCATGTACCCACATTTACTCGAACCACTCGATCTTGGATTTACTCAGTTACGTAACCGTGTATTGATGGGATCAATGCACACGGGTTTAGAAGAAAATAAAGAAGGCCTCCACAAGCTTGCCGCGTTTTATGAAGAGCGAGCAAAAGGAGGCGTTGGCCTTATTGTTACCGGTGGTTTCTCTCCTAATTTACGTGGCAGATTGACCCCATTTAGTGCTGAGTTCAGTAAAGTTAAGCACGCTAAAGCTCACCAAGTTGTTACCGAGGCCGTGCATAAGCATGGAGGTAAAATTGCCCTTCAGTTGCTACATGCTGGCCGCTATGCCATGCACCCATTCGCGCAAAGTGCTTCGGGCATCAAAGCGCCAATCGCTAAGTTTGCACCGAGTGAGATGAGCCCTCGTCAAATTAAAAAGACCATCGGTGCTTTTGCCAACAGTGCAGAGCTAGCTCAGGTTGCTGGCTATGACGGCATAGAGATCATGGGCTCCGAAGGTTACTTGATTAACCAATT
>NZ_JBFRSN010000031.1:0-228 GCF_041473595.1 Vibrio sp. 10N.222.46.A1 | reverse complement strand
TTACTTGATTAACCAATTTATCTGTAAACGTACCAACATGCGTTATGACGAATGGGGCGGTTCTTATGAGAAGCGTATGCGTTTCCCGCTAGAGATCGTTAAATCGATTCGCGAAGCGGTGGGTAAAGATTTCATCATTATTTTCCGTTTATCGATGCTGGATTTGGTTGAGCAAGGCAGCACATTCGAAGATGTTGTCCTTCTGGCTCAGAAGCTTGAAGAAGCGGG
>NZ_JBFRSN010000030.1:0-3078 GCF_041473595.1 Vibrio sp. 10N.222.46.A1 | reverse complement strand
GAGATACGAGATACGAGAAGCTTGCGCTAGCTGGGCACAGTAACGCAAGCATTTTCAGAGCCTAACGCTTAATAACCACCGTTAACGCTCGAGAACCACAAACTCCATATTGTGCTTGTTTTTCTCATCCGCCTGATAAGTATCATTAAAGCTCTGCTTCCAACCTTCTCCCCAGTCTGGGAATTGAGTATCACCATCCACATCAAAATCGATATAAGTCAGGTATAACTTGTTCGCTTTTGGTAAGCAGCTTTCATAGATTGAACCGCCACCGATGATCATCACTTCATCAACATCACTAACCAGCTCTAGTGCTTTTTCAATCGAAGTTACCGTCGTGACGCCTCCGATTTCTAAACTCTCGTCGCGGCTGATTACAACGTTCAGCCTCCCCGGTAAAGGACGTCCAATTGAATCGTAAGTCTTACGTCCCATCACGACAGGTTTACCCATAGTTGAACGTTTAAACCATGCGAAATCTGCAGGTAAATGCCAAGGCATCTGATTGTCTTTACCAATTACACGGTTGTTCGCCATTGCCGCTATCATGCTGATGATCATAAATCGAAAGTCCTGTCCTTACTTGAAAATGAAGTTGAAGCTAGACGATAGGTCTACGACGGTAGAATAACAGCCCAGGCACTGCTAAGCCAACCGCAAGCCCTGCGATAATGAACATCGATTTCAAAAAGTTCTCCATCAACAATGCCAATAGTTCTGGGTTGTATCCTGCTCGGTTAATCTCAACCATGGCAATCATCGCCTTAAAGGCAAACACGCCAGGGACCATCGGAATCAAGGCTGCAACCGTAAATACTTTCGGGTGTGCTAACAATTTATGCGACCAGTGCACCCCTATCATGCCGACCAATGTAGCAGCAAAGAACGTCGCCCATTCAATGGGAATGCCGAAATGCATCATTAAGTAACGGCTACCGTGGCCAATGGATCCTCCGAGAGCACAATAGATCAACGCTCGTTGCGGGACGTTAAACACCAATGCAAAACCAACCGCAGGAATCGCAGCAAAAAACATGTCGTTGAGTAACCCAACAAAAAGTTCAAAAATAGTCATTAGTTCACCCACCCCCATACGTCAGATAGGCTCATCGCTGCGACAATACCTAAGCTTGTAGCCAACGTTAATAAACTGGCCATGGTGAAGCGTGCGAGACCCATATTAATGTGGCCTTTAAGCATATCTGCTACGGAGTTAATCAAAGGAAAACCGGGCACTAGCATCAATACTGACGAAGCCATCACGATAGTGGGTTGACCACCAATATTGTAGAGCACTGCCTGAGCTGAAATGGTGGTGGTGACAAAAGCGGTAATAGCGAAATTTAATAACGGATTGAAATGGCGATGACCAATCTCTTGTCTCACGATCATACCGCAAGCCGAAGCTATAAACGTCATCATAAAGACATGCCAATCTCCGCCAGCAAGACGGCTAAAAGAAGCACACGATAGCCCTATCATTACGACAACTAACCAACGGTTGTAGCGTTCGGGACTGATCCCTTGGATCTTCTTATAAGCTAAATCATAATCAAGAATCCCTTTCTCCATCATGATACACACGCGTTGAATCTCGGTGATAACCTGCATATTAATGCCACGATCAGCACAACTTCGAGTCGTCGTTATGCAATGATCATCCATTACCGTTGTCACAACCAACGCATTGGCTGATAGTGCAACTTCAACTTCATTCACCCCACAAGCAATACCGATACGGCGCATAATGTCACCGACCAGTGTGCTCTCGGCGCCATGAGCTAATAACATTTGTCCTGATTGAGCGACTAACCTTGAGATCGCTCTTTGCTTTGATGCCATGATTTCCTTCCCATAGGCGTTAATTATCTAAAGATAAATTTTGCATAAAAAACAGCAAGACGTCATGATTTAGATACAAAAAAACCGCAATTTTCATTGCGGTTTAATAAAACTATCAGCGTATCTTAGAAAAAGCGACCAAAGTGCTTATAAGAAACTACGAGGATTATTAATCACGAACATAGATAACATGACCGTCATCTTCTTCGTCATCCCAATCATCCCAGTCGTCGTCATCTTCAGTCACGACATTCTTACCGGCCATCGCATCTTTATGGTAGTCATCCCACATAAAGTTAACTTTTTCTTCTTCTTCAATTGCTTCAACTTCACGAGGTAGGTTCTCCATGAACTCACCCAGTTTAAAGCAAAGATCTTTGGTACCGATCTTGTTTACAGCAGAGATCTTGAAGTACTCGCCTTCCCAACCTAAAGCTTCGACGATTTCTTGAATCTTTTCGTCAGCTTCTTCTTCAGGCATTAGGTCAACTTTATTGAACACTAACCAACGAGGTTTCTGTGCAACTTTCTCACTGTATTGCTCAAGCTCATCGATGATCGTCAGTGCATTCTGAATAGGATCAGAACCATCGATCGGCAAAATATCGATCATATGCAGAAGAACGCGACAACGCTCAAGGTGCTTCAAGAAACGAATACCAAGACCAGCGCCATCAGCTGCGCCTTCGATCAAGCCAGGGATATCGGCAACGACGAAACTCTTCTCAGGGACAACACTTACCACACCTAAGCTAGGGATTAGCGTGGTAAACGGGTAATCAGCCACTTTTGGTTTCGCAGCAGATACTGAGCGAATAAAAGTAGATTTACCAGCGTTTGGCAAGCCAAGCATACCAACATCCGCTAATAGAAGAAGCTCTAAACGCAGTTCGCGAACTTCACCTTTAGTACCCATTGTCTTTTGACGAGGAGCACGGTTAACCGACGACTTAAAACGCGTGTTACCAAGACCGTGCCAACCACCTTTACCAACCATTACTTTTTTGCCATGTTCAGCAACTTCAGCAACGATTTCATTAGTGTGGATATCAACAGCACGAGTACCTACAGGTACTTTCATGGTCATATCTTTACCACGTTTACCCGTACAGTTACCACCGCGGCCATTTTCGCCACGCTCTGCATTGTAAAAACGTTGGAAACGGTAATCGATCAGTGTGTTTAAGTTCTCATCCGCTTGGATGTAAACATCACCGCCATCACCGCCATCACCGC
>NZ_JBFRSN010000029.1:0-6289 GCF_041473595.1 Vibrio sp. 10N.222.46.A1 | reverse complement strand
CACTAGAGATGTTTGCTATTTAACCAAATTCACATGTGACCCAATTTAAATATGACTATTGAATCTGTTCCTCGCTCTGGCTTTGGCTATTTTATTTTCGGAATAAAAATTGCCTTATCGCCGAGTATCCGTAAGTTTGTACTGCTTCCTCTTATCGCTAACGTGTTACTTGTGGGCGGTGCTTTATTTTATATTTTCTCCAACTTAAACACTTGGATTGAAGGCTGGATTGGTGCATTGCCAAGTTTCTTGTCGTGGTTGTCATATATCCTATGGCCACTACTTGTGTTAACCGTTTTGGCCACGTTTTCGTATTTCTTCAGTACACTCGCTAACTTTATTGCCGCACCTTTCAACGGATTACTCGCGGAAAAAGTCGAAGAACTGCTGAGTGGTAAAAAAGTCAATGATGATGGTTTACTGGATGTACTTAAAGACACCCCTCGTATTTTAGCAAGAGAATGGCGCAAGCTTGTCTATATCCTGCCAAAAGCGATCGGTTTGTTCCTACTTTTGTTAATTCCAGCGCTAGGACAAACTGTTGCACCGTTTTTATGGTTCATTTTCACTGCATGGATGTTAGCTATTCAGTACGCTGACTACCCGTTCGACAACCATAAAATCAAGTTCGATGACATGAGAAATAATTTGAAACAAAAGCAAGGTAAGAGCTACAGCTTCGGCGCACTTGTTTCCGTGTTTACTACCATTCCAGTTTTAAACCTGATTGTGATGCCAGTTGCCGTCTGCGGCGCTACTGCAATGTGGGTTGCAGAGTTTAAAGACCAAGCCCTACGCTCTCGTCTATAGCTATCGCCTATAGTTCTACAGCCTGCTCTAACAACGCCTATCTTTTTGAAGTTCTGATTTCAATAAAGATAGGCGTGAATCCTGCGACATCTCTATATGATATAACTTTTTAATCCTTTTACCTTTTTTTCAACTTGTTTAATCTAAATTCAAGCTAAACAAACATCGAAAGACACTAGACGGTAAATTGGTAGATATACTACGTTTAGTTCTGTCATTAAATGAAGGAATATCGCATGAGCAAGATCTACGAAGACAACACCCTAACGATTGGTAACACACCTTTAGTCCGCCTAAACAAGGTAAGCAAAGGTAACGTCCTAGCTAAGATCGAAGCTCGTAACCCAAGCTTCAGCGTTAAGTGTCGTATCGGTTCAAACATGATCTGGGAAGCAGAAAAAGCAGGTACGCTTAAGCCAGGTATCGAGCTTGTTGAGCCTACCAGTGGTAATACAGGTGTTGCTCTTGCATTCGTAGCTGCAGCGCGCGGTTACAAGCTAACACTAACAATGCCTGAATCAATGAGCCTAGAACGTCGTAAGCTGCTTAAAGCTCTTGGCGCAAACCTAGTGCTAACTGAAGCACCAAAAGGTATGAACGGCGCGATTGCTAAAGCTGAAGAGATTGTTGCTTCAGACCCAGACAAATACCTACTACTGCAACAATTCAACAACCCAGCGAACCCACAAATTCACGAGCAGACAACTGGCCCTGAAATTTGGGAAGCAACAGATGGTGAGATCGATGTGTTTGTAGCCGGTGTAGGTACAGGTGGCACTATCACTGGAACAAGTCGTTACATTAAAGGTGAAAAAGGCAAAGCCATCACTTCTGTAGCCGTTGAACCAGCAGAATCTCCAGTGATTGCGCAGGCACTTGCAGGTGAAGAAATCAAACCAGCACCACACAAAATCCAAGGTATTGGCGCAGGTTTCATTCCTGGCAACCTAGATTTAGACATTATTGACCGTGTAGAGTCAGTAACTTCTGAAGAAGCAATTGAGATGGCTCAACGCCTAATGAAAGAAGAAGGTATCCTAGCGGGCATCTCATCTGGTGCAGCAGTAGTAGCAGCAAACAGAATTTCGGAACTACCTGAATTTGCAGGGAAAACTATCGTTACTGTACTACCAAGCTCGGGCGAGCGTTACCTTAGTACGGCCCTATTTGCTGGTATCTTTACGGAAAAAGAGAACCAACAATAATATGTGGTCAAATCAATTTTTCGTCCAAAAAAGCCCCATTTAGGGGCTTTTTTGTTGATCCCTGCCTCACCTTTGGTAATATCGGGTCTGTTTTATTTTTCGCTTCAAAATAAAAGAAGCAATAAACAAATTCTGAAAGTCATGAGTACTCAACAAAAGACGACCATGGCTGGATAAAAATTTATAACCAGTCTAAGTTCTAACACGAACATGGCGTACTAGCCTCTAGCGCATTTGAGCTAAAGCAGTTAAGCTAAATCTGGTTACAAACTTACAAAAAATAAATTAATTGGGGTATATAAAATGTACGAGAAGCAAGTAGAAATCACAGCAGAAAACGGTCTTCACACTCGTCCAGCTGCACAGTTTGTTAAAGAAGCAAAATCTTTCGACGCTGACATCACAGTGACTTCTAACGGCAAAAGCGCTAGCGCGAAAAGCCTGTTCAAACTACAAACTTTAGGCCTAGTAAAAGGTACTAACGTTACTATTTCAGCTGAAGGCCCTCAAGCTCAGCAAGCTGTAGACCACCTAGTTGCTCTTATGGATCAACTACACTAATACGGTCTCCTTCTTTCAAAGCCATTTTGCACAGCAAAGTGGCTTTGTTCGAAATAGATAGCAATTCGAAATAGATAGCAATAAGCGCGACATTAGTCGACGACTTAAAGTCACACATTCTCCCGTTTACAGTTGAACAACTAAGGTAAGGCTATGATTTCAGGCATCCTAGCATCTCCTGGTATTGCTTTCGGTAAAGCACTACTACTTCAAGAAGATGAAATTGTCCTAAACACTCAATCTATCTCAGACGATCAAGTTGAAGCAGAAGTTCAGCGTTTTTTTGACGCTCGTAACAAATCTTCTCAACAACTTGAAGTTGTAAAGCAAAAAGCACTTGAAACTTTTGGCGAAGAAAAAGAAGCAATCTTTGAAGGCCACATCATGCTGCTTGAAGATGAAGAGCTAGAAGAAGAGATTTTAGCACTCATCAAGAAAGACAAAATGCACGCAGACAACGCGATCTACACAGTGATCGAAGAGCAAGCTGTTGCACTTGAGTCGCTTGATGATGAGTACCTAAAAGAACGTGCGACTGATATCCGTGATATCGGTACTCGCTTCGTTAAAAATGCACTAGGCATCAACATTGTATCTCTAGCAGATATCAATGAAGAAGTTATCCTAGTTGCTTACGATTTAACGCCATCTGAAACGGCACAAATCAACCTAGACTACGTTCTTGGTTTTGCTTGTGACATCGGCGGTCGTACATCTCATACTTCAATCATGGCACGTTCACTTGAGCTTCCAGCTATCGTTGGTACTAACGATATCACTAAGCAAGTTAAAAACGGCGACATGCTTGTGCTAGACGCGATGAACAACAAGATCATCATCAACCCTTCTGACGCTGAATTAGCAGAAGCTAAGAAAATCAAATCTGATTTCGAAGCAGAAGCAGTTGAACTAGCAAAACTAAAAGACTTACATGCTGAAACTCTAGACGGTCACCGTGTAGAAGTTTGTGGCAACATCGGTACAGTAAAAGACTGTGACGGTATTCTGCGTAACGGCGGTGAAGGCGTTGGTCTGTACCGTACTGAATTCCTATTCATGGACCGTACTGCACTTCCTACTGAAGAAGAGCAATACGTTGCTTACAAAGAAGTAGCGGAAGCAATGGAAGGCGAGTCAGTGATTATCCGTACTATGGATATCGGTGGCGATAAAGACCTACCATACATGGACCTTCCACAAGAAATGAACCCTTTCCTAGGCTGGCGTGCAGTACGTATCAGCTTGGATCGTCGTGAAATTCTACGTGACCAACTACGTGGTATCCTACGTGCATCTGCACACGGTAAACTACGCATCATGTTCCCAATGATCATTTCTGTTGAAGAGATCCGTGAACTGAAAAAAGCAATCGAAGAGTACAAAGTTGAACTTCGCGCTGAAGGCCTAGCTTTCGATGAAGAAATCGAAATCGGCGTAATGGTTGAGACTCCAGCAGCAGCTGCAATCGCACACCACCTAGCGAAAGAAGTATCTTTCTTCTCTATCGGTACTAACGACCTAACGCAATATACTCTTGCGGTAGACCGTGGTAACGAAATGATTTCTCACCTATACAACCCACTATCTCCAGCGGTTCTTCTTGTTATCAAGCAAGTAATCGATGCTTCTCACAAAGAAGGTAAATGGACAGGTATGTGTGGCGAACTAGCAGGTGATGAGCGTGCAACTCTACTTCTTCTTGGTATGGGTCTAGATGAGTTCTCTATGAGCGGTATCTCTATCCCTAAAGTTAAGAAAGTAATCCGTAACTCTAACTTCGCTGAAGTTAAAGCTATGGCTGACGAAGCACTATCTCTACCTACAGCTGCAGAAATTGAAGCTTGTGTAGAAAAGTTCATCGCTGAGAAAACTCAGTAATCACCAAGAGCTTAATGAAGTTAGACGGCTAAAAATAGTCGTCTAATTTGTTAGATTGGTATAGTATATTCTACAGAATAAAACTAAACGTTAGGAGCATGACACAATGGGTCTGTTTGACAAACTGAAAAAGCTTGTATCTGATGACAGCGCTGATGCTGGTGCAATCGAAATCATCGCACCTCTTTCTGGTGAAATCGTAAACATCGAAGACGTGCCAGATGTAGTTTTCGCTGAAAAAATCGTTGGTGATGGCATTGCTATCAAACCAGCTGGCGATAAAATGGTAGCTCCAGTTAACGGTACTATCGGTAAAATCTTCGAAACAAACCACGCATTCTCTATCGAGTCTGACGACGGTATTGAGCTTTTCGTTCACTTCGGTATCGATACTGTTGAACTTAAAGGCGAAGGCTTCACTCGTGTAGCTGAAGAAGGTCAATCTGTTAAAGCTGGTGACACAATCATCACTTTCGACCTTGCGCTTCTAGAAGAGAAAGCAAAATCTACGCTTACTCCAGTTGTTATCTCTAACATGGACGAAATCAAGGAGCTGAACAAGCTTTCTGGTTCTGTAACTGTTGGCGAAACTCCAGTTCTTAAAGTAACTAAGTAATCCCGATTACTTATCTGCTTTAATTAAAACGCTACCTAAGGGTAGCGTTTTTTGTGCCTGCTATATTTGTTCAATACCTCAGATAGGCAGTACTGACTATCACACCGAAACCCTTCTCCTAGTTCCCTCAACCAATGACAACTACACTGACCGTTTATCCCCTGCTATCCGACCTAGTTTTTTACTAAACGTTGTTAAGCGCTATTCAAGGCATTTCGCCTATACATCAAATTACACTTGTGAATTTTAACAAACAGAGATCTCTGATATCTCGTTCTACTCGATTCTGAGATGACGACTAAAGACTTCGATTCAGGTAAACAATTGATCAATACCGCCTATAGTCGTCATTCCCTACAGTGAGGAACGAGCGTGATAGGGAATCTCTCTTTTGCGTCTGCTTACCAGCACTGCACTTTTCCAAATATACCTTCGCTAAATAACAGGCAATAAAAAACCCAGCCGAAGCTGGGTCTGTTTAGCGCTCATCTCTCACCACGAGCTAATTTGTGGAAGCCTAACGTTGACGCTTGTGATCAACAACGCTTAAAGTCAACGTGGCTTTTCAACCGATTAACCTAGTAGGCTAAGTGCCGAGTTCGGAGCTTGCTTCGCTTGTGCAAGAATCGAGCTTGAAGCTTGTGAAAGAATTTGAGACTTAGTCATGTTAGTCGTTTCTTTCGCGAAATCGGTATCTTTGATACGGCTCTTAGATGCATTAACGTTCTCGTTGATGTTATCTAAGTTGTTAATTGCGTGGTCAAAACGGTTTTGGAATGCACCAAGCTCAGAACGGTGGCTATCTACATATTTAAGTGCCGCATCGATAACAGCAACAGATTCTTGTGCGCCACCAACAGACGTTACGTCGATACTATCAACCGTAACTTGCTTAGCCTCTAGCGTTTTTGGGTCCTCAGGTTTCGCACCTGCTGTCATGCCTAATTCATCTGATAAAGCACCAGAAAATGCAATTTCTCCATCAACTTTATTGTTGCCAGCGAAGATTTGCAGTTTACCTTCTTCATCAATTGACGCTTTTACTAGGTCTTGTTGACCGTTAATGTAAGTCGCTAGCTCTTCAATGTCATCGCCAGCTTTAGCAGAGATGTTGATTTCTCGTTGGTCACCGAAGCTGTCTTTTAATGACATGGTTAAGTCATTCGCGCCAGCTTTCACGCCCCAATCTTTACCTTTAGCTTCTGTAAATTGGTAGCTG
>NZ_JBFRSN010000028.1:0-17262 GCF_041473595.1 Vibrio sp. 10N.222.46.A1 | reverse complement strand
CTACCACAGTCGGCAAGGTTGGTCATCGATTTATTTCCAAAGGAAGAACCGCATACAAGATACACGTCCCCGACTCCTCAATTACTGTACAACACTTAAGCGTTGGATTTATCAAGCTTGGCGAGAAAGAAGCATTAAAGATAGCTATCAAAAAGCGCAATCAATTAGGGAAAAAGTTTTGGGGTAAACATTGGAAAAGGATTTTGGAAGATGAACTTTTATTAGGCCGGTTACCACGTAGCCTAGAGCCAACTTTGGTGTATAAGCCGACCCCGACCCTATCGGACCCCGATAAGAAAGAGTTATGTTATTTGACAAAGTGGAGGGTGTTGAATACCAATTCGGGCAAGTACCAATATAAAACCGTTGTGCGCTCAATTGGAAAGTACGGCAAGCTCTCTGCCTACATCCAAACCAAGTCTGCTTTGCTCGAAGCCTATAGCGATATATTACCTATTATTGAACATATTGGACGTTACTCCTTTGCTAAATTCAAATGATTCAGCAATGAAATTTAATGTTGTTGGTCATTATTTTTGGAGATGAAAAGTAGTTAGCTTACCTTCCCTTCTCATCTCGAAATCTATGATAGGTATCTTAACTAAGATTTGATGCTATTCTTCTGCCTTGGGACATATATCGCTTAAATTCGGTGCCTATCCATATGCCAACATGACGTGTAATTCCATTTCCGATCTGCTTAAAAGCCTCTGTGTCGCACACAGGAAAGACGAATGAATCTTCAAGGCCTTGCAATCTGGCGTACTCCCTAACTGTGTATGGACGCACATTGCGAGGAAAGTTGGTATCGACAACGAGCCTAGTTCCACGGTCTTTACCGTAGTGGGCTAGACAGCAGGGCGCAATGTCGCCTTTGCGCGGATCTGAGATAATCGGTAGATCACGGTAGCCACCATCAAGGCGGGTGTAAACTGACTTTGGAATGCTAATTTGTGGGTTTTTTTCCAATATAGATGCTAATGAAACGGGTTTGAGATTTTCAGGAGGTCTAAAATTGAAATACTTCTTGGTCGCTAAAATTACTAATCTATCTCTACGTTGCGGTACGAAGATAGATGATTCCACAGGGCAAAAAATCTGAACATAGTAGTCGCTCATTTTCGTCATGGCTTCCATGACTATTTTGAAGTATTTGAGTCCTACAACGTTCTCGACGGCGTAAAATTCTGGTCTTGCTATCGCTAAAAATCGTAATGCATGTAGATAGAGGTCATCACCAGTTTGTGTGCCGTGCAAATTCGCCATATTGGAATAACGGGTACACGGGTAAGAAAAAACCATGCCTTCGGATTTTGTTTGTTCAAGCACCAAAGTTTTGGTTATGTCAGTTTCAGAAATTTGGTGATCAAAGTTCGCGTTATACGTTTTAACGGCGTTAGCATCCATTTCAAATGATTGGTTGATCCGAACTCCAGCATCCACAATTCCCTTATCACCAAGGCCAGCTCCGCTAAAGAAACTTGTTATTGAATATTCGCTCATAAAAAAGGTACTCACTAATGTTATTTAGTCAGTACCTTAGCATTGGTTTTTCTGTTAATACGTCGGAATGTCGAAATTAAGCAGCGAAAGAGAACTTTCTGATCCTTGCTGCTTCTTGGCATACAGTTGTAATAAACTCTAAAACAAGTTGGTGGGCATCACGAATTTTTACTTCTGCGTATGTGTCATCAACTAAATTAGATTGAACGGCACTTACGAAGCTGTCGGAGGATAAGGCAGCTGCTCCCCACAAGGTTTTGCAACCACAGGCCAGTATAATATCGTAGTAACCTTCAAACTCGTCTATGTCTAAATCTAGAATAGACACTTTCTTGATTTTTTCGATTTGACTCATTATTTCCAAGGTACGTTTGTTTCTGAACTTGCTGGACCCTAACTGTTCAATTAGACATAAATGGACTTGGTTATTGACCTCCCTTGGCCACCCTTTTTGATGTGGGCCTATGGCTGGATAAATAGGTGTGCCAAAATACGTGAATTGCACTTCAAAATAGATACCCGTTGAAGAATGCACCAATATCGTAAATGGCAAGTCGACAGTAGCAATGTTTAAATTATTACTTCGTGACTTGGATGGCTCGTTAACCACGTAGACATTAAATTCTATGTTTTCTAAACCGACTCCCGATTGTTCAACCTGAATTGTCGAATACAATGTCTTCCATTGCTTTGCTATTTCGAGCTCTGCGCGATGCTTAGAGCGTTCCTCTGCCAATTCTACCTTATGTTCATCTTTGTTTTTCTTTTGCTTGTCGAGCCGCTTCTGGAGTGATTCAGGGTTCATCTTTCGAAGCGTTGCTTCTCTTTTACTTACATCATTCAGTTTTTTAATGGTTGCTGCTAATTTAGACTTTGTGTGTTCATGCTCTTTTATAGCATTGTTATTGGTCACCAGGCTTACGATCACATCATCTAAAATATCAGACTTCTGACAGCTACCTTCCTCGATGCCGAGTTTGTTTTTTAAACACAGTAAAAAATGGGATAAACGCTCAGACGCTTCTTTATTCGACGCTAAATTGTTCTCAAGTAGGCTGTACTTCTCTTTTAGAATCTGTAGTTCTGCTTGACTCTGAGAGAGGATTAATGTGCTTGAAGATAATTGTGTGTTAAGTTCGGATATCTCAGTTATCAGTGAACTGTCTGCTTGGTTTTGAAGAGTGATAGGGTCGGTCAGTTTGTTAATTGTATCATTGTGCTGAACGTTGAGCGTTTGCATTGTTTTGTATAACGAAGTCACACCATTAATGATCGACAAATCAGCTAAGAAGTCTTTTTTCATTTCATCACTAATCGAACCTTCTTTAGATGTTAGCTTGAATGTAGAGACAGCTTGCTTCGTAGAGTTACACAGAAATGCCATGTGGCCATCCATTTCATTTTGGCAAAATTCCTTAGAAATTATGCTTTCGCACAGTACTGAAAGAATAGTCATCAATGGATATCGAGTCATGTTGAAGTCAGCGTTGATTAGGGCTGACTCGATAACGGATTGGTTTGCAGTTATTACAAGTGATTTGTTCATGTAAGCCTCTGTATAAATATAAATTACGTACCATTAAGTCCCAGGTAAATGATTCACTCTGCACTTCTTATGTTTTTTTCCATTTCTTCGTTTTCCATAACTTCACGTAAATAAACCAATACCATTTGAGTTGATTTCCAATCACCTATTGGCTGAATTTGATCTATTCTCAATTTGTTTATTACATATTCGTCCACCACCCGACCAATTCGACCACTATGACCAGTCCAGTTCGGCTTGTTATACACTGAAATGTCAGCTTCTAAATTTTCAGAATTTAGTTGAGTAAAAATCTGAAATAGCGACGATAAATTGCGGTCTATAGTTGTTCCCGTTGGAGGTGTGCTTGGCGATAACGCAACTAAACCTTCGCTTATATTACTGAAAACGAAATCGGTACTGTGCAAAATGGGTGTCACACGAGTCAGGTACGATTTAAGAGTGACAGCGTAACGACCAGTGACAAATTTAGACTTTACGTCAACCCCTGTTTTACTTCGGGTTCGTAGTACTTTAAATGCTACATCACCATTTTCATCAAAAGTTTCTATTAGGTCCTTAAGTTTTATACGACAAATTTCATCTTCACGTAAACAAGTCGAATAAAGCGTACTCGCAATCGCTAAATACTTTCGCTGCTTGAGTGATACTCTGGCCCTGATTTTTAAGTCTAAATTGTCAAAGTGGTCAAATAATGCATTTAAGTGAACAGCCCTCAACGGCGTTGCTTGATTTTGTGTATAGGAATTCCCAGTTAACTCAACGTAATCGAGCTTTAGGGATTTAGTTATTGCTTTTACATCCGGTGAGCGCAGTGGGTTATACACCTCCAAGTAATCATAAATGTATCTCAATTGGTTGCGGTGTTGATTAATGGTCGCAATCGATTTATCGAGCGCAATTAGGTGCATCAAATACAGTTCTACCGCATTACTGTTCGGCTGCGGAAACGCATAAATCCCCCGATCTACGCAAAATTTAGCCCATGCTCTTAATACACTAGCAAGTTGTTGAGTTGTAGATTTGGATAAGCCACCACGATCCTTGTTGAACTTGTTTGCTCGAATAACAATGAAGTCAGCGTTTTCCGATAATGGATCTATTAGCTCAATTAAATCAGGGAAATTAACTTGAAATCGACCTAATTTAGATTGACGCTGTTTCCATTTACTCATGACATCATAATCATCTTCTCTAAGAGCAATTCCTTGAGAAGATGATTTAACAGGTAAAGTGGTGACTTTATTTTTGCTCATACAAATAGCTCGTTATGACGACTTTTGGGTGGAATGGTTATGGTTTATTTTAACGAAATTGCATTCTCTCACAGCATTAACGCCAACTTCTTTTTCAGTTCGTAAGTTGCTAAAGTTAAAGGATGTTGAAGCGTGTATAAAGACATCCGCCCCACTATCGACAAAAACCTCTATGTGAACAGGCTGCAAATCAAAGCTTAATGGGTCTAAATCGAAATTCATCATAGGATAATGATCAATGACGGATTGGCAGTCACTATTAAACTCTACGTGAATGTAGTTTGTATTGTGATAGTTAATAAGTTGAGTGCTGATCGCTTCAAAGTAAAAGTCTTGGCCTTTGGCGTTCGACACTCGTAAACCGTGTATCTTTGAACTTAGGATCTGATTTAGTACTTTTAAATCAACGGCATTAATCCTAATGGACATCAAGCTTATAATTATCGGCATAAAGCCAGTTTGTTGAGCTGTCAGCATAACGCGATCCTCTTTATGATCTAGTCTTTTATGTTTCTTCAGATTTCACTTGCCAGATAAGTCAAAACTTAAAGAAATAGAGGCAAAGCAATTTTGACAGCCTGGCCCATGCATCATGCTTCTCGTCTTTGTCATGCTTTATATTGACGATTTTCTTAGCCCCATTAACGATGATAATCATGGGTTCGCCTACACCTTTAGCTTTGGGAACCGTGATCGCAATGAAATTTAACCCTGCCACAGTCGTCATATTGCGAAGTTCGTAATTGGTTGATGGCATAGAATTTGACATGACTAAGTTGAAATCCGAGTTAACTTTATCGAGTAGCATGATGACCGCCTTAATTATTGATTGGCAATTAGTTCAATTACCTTGTTTCGAGCTTCTAACTCTGTAAATCCATGTTCATACATCAATTTTGCTGCTTTAGCGGATTCTTCTGATGTCGAATTCATTTCAAGGAAACCTTCTAGTGGGTAGCCGATCAGTTGAGCGAACTGTTCATAATCTTCTACATATTCACACGGACTTAACCCACGGTATAAATCATTGAATGTGAGCCCATTTGGGTTGTTGTCTAGTAGGTAGGTTACGATTGCATTCTCTTTAAAAATGAGCCCTCGCTTCTCATCTACTAATAGTGGTTGAATTGGTCGAGGCGTAAGGTGGAAGGTTCTGTACCATTCGGTGCCTTCATTAGCCTCAAGTTGAATTTTATTTCGAATTTGGATGTAACGAGACTTCGATAGTGTAGGAACTTCTTTAGCATCTGGAGAAAACCCAAATTCAACACACTGTTTAAAAGTGCATCCCAATAGCTGACAAAATTGTTCTTTGTCAGATATTGGGAATTCCATTGCCATCAAGTTTGAAATGGCAGGAATGCCACAATTTTCAAACAAGTACTTCACGACCTATTGGCACTGTAAGCGAGCTTTTGAGATTGAGCGCGAGGCGCTTGAGGGTTAAACGGATGCAGAGGTTGTATAGGTTGTTTAGTAGCCATAGTTGTTCCTAAAATTAAAGTTGGTTGCTAGAAATTAGTACAGGGTGCCAAATGCCGCTTCCGTGGCCACACTCAACACCCATAGTGCTGTCAGGGACGATGATCGTGTGTGTTAGTGCTTCTGTCTGGACAAGGCGCTTAGCTGCGAGTCGTTCTGCTAGAGAGATTTCGGTAAGGTTGTCACCAGTTAGTGAAATGCAGCCTTTAAAATGCTCTGTCAACGATTCAACGATTTGTGCATGTAGTGGCAGTGTAATGTTTGTATCACCCCATTGAATTTGACTATTTTCAACAAAGACAAAGCCGGCAAACCATAGCTTACCGCCCCCTAATTCAATTGCTTCATTCGACTGAGGGATAACCAGTGTGTAATTGATGGCGCTTTTTTGCTGTTCATCAATAATGGCGCCCATAGCTTTGTTAGACACTCTCGCTACACTGTCACCAATTAGCTTGGAGATGCCTTCAAACTCCTTTTGTAGACTCAAAACTTCTGCAATTGTTGATTGGGGATAACTCATCATTAATACCTTTTGATCATCGTAAGTTTCTGTTTTGCAATCGGCTATTTCATTACGAATGCATAAATGAAAGCCAACCCAGTGGAAGGGTCATCTCTGCATTCATTTGCCGACAAGCGAAATAGAACGTTATCGTATTTGTCTAGCAGACGGATATCTTTCCCATTTTCGGCAATCGCCAATACATTCATGGTGCGACACAAAAATCGGTAGTCGCCGCTTTCAGGGGCATTGATTGGTAGTGGGATTGATTGAATAAAATCAGCGATTCCTTCCGCCCCTCTCTCAAGATTAGAGATGCTGATTGAAGCCTCTTTGACTTCTTCCCAGATATTGAACTTGAAAAATAACGAACTGAAAGCAAAAGTGTATATCGATGGGTTTGCGACGCCTTCTGGAATGATTTCGAAATAATGGTTTTCATTTTCCGATTGATAAATTGGACTCTTTAGCATTCTCTTACTCCTTACTGTTTATATATACAGCTTACACTCATAATAAAACTAACGCAATGCGTTTTTATTATAATAAGTTGAAATGTAAACACTCGGAATCCCCTATCCATTTAAAATCAATTAACTTGCTGTCATCATGAATTATTTAGCTTGTAATTTAACGAATTCTTTTGTACTTCTGTTTTTGGTGGAGCAATAAGAAAAGTGCAATATCCTAATGGAAATTGCACAGTTTATTGCCGAACAAGTTTAACTGCGCTTAGGGAGGGGTCGGCAAGCTCGCATTGCTTCTTTGTTTTGCTATTTCATAAGTTAGCTCTTTCTATTTCCGACTACTCGCATCCGTAAGGAGCGTATAAATGTTTAGCAATGTTTTTATAGGATCGACTTCCCACTCTTTTGCGGTCGTCGTGATTGTATTAATGCCGGAACTACTAACTTCCAACTTCGAATACCCTCGCCCTTTCCTGTCAAAAGTTAAGAAGTCTACACTTCTTGTGGTAATAGAAATCATATCGCTCTTTCGATCATCAAGTCCCAGGCCTATTTCTAGCGCATTAGTGAATTGAATCATTCCATCTACACCGCGACTTAAATCTTCAACGGATAGATAGGCGCTCGGTTTGTCTATTCCAATAAAGTTCAGTTCAATTTGGTCGATCTGTTTTTTACCGAAGACCTCCGATTCATGACGTACCACTTCGAACTGATGTACAACACATCCCGACATTAGATATGGGTACATTAAAGGTTCACGATAGCTCATTGAATTCCCTCTTAAGTTAACTGCGGATTCCATGCTGCTTTATAATCCACATGAAACATAATCGTTGTAATACACTAACATTCAATTGATGAATTATAGTTTGCAGTATGCATTATAAACATAATAAAATCGTTATGCACGATTTTATTATGTTTCTTTTTACCATCTTTCCCCAAATTGAAATTTACTTTAGACGAACAGCTTACTGGGTGTATGAATTGTCGAGCTTAAGTACTGACAGTATTTCCAATATTAGGATAATTGGTCGGGCATGGTTGATTAATTTAACAGTTACAGCGTCACTCTAGGCTGTGTATAGCTGGTGGTTTTTTAAGGAAAAACCTCGAACATACCGAGGTTTTTCCTTATGTCATTTTAGAGATCAGTATTTAGTATGAAGGTCTACAAAGGTTGGAGTTTGAGCAGTGCATTAAAGGCTTTCAAATTGAGTCACAACGTTGTATTTGGCTAATTGCTCATATGTCATTGGAGCTATTTTTTCATGAGGAATGCTAAATGTTACATCAATCAATTTTTCTATTTCGGATATTGGTCTACTTCCTTTCTCTTTGTAAGAGAGGAGTAAATTCATTATTTGATCTTTTGATCTTTTATCTGTGAATGTGTAAACACAAAA
Organism: Vibrio sp. 10N.222.46.A1; assembly: GCF_041473595.1. Classification (NCBI taxonomy): domain Bacteria; kingdom Pseudomonadati; phylum Pseudomonadota; class Gammaproteobacteria; order Vibrionales; family Vibrionaceae; genus Vibrio; species Vibrio sp. 10N.222.46.A1. The sequence continues at coordinate 9,094 of NZ_JBFRSN010000028.1, read as the reverse complement.
GCCACAAACTCCAATTGTTGATTGAGATGAATGGTAAAGAAATTCTGTGGATTTACCAAGCATTATACGTTCGTTTCCAGACATATAAGTAAACGGACACATAGAGGCACATATAGTGGCTTCATTAGATTCAGATAATTCTGACGTTAGTTCTCCCGCTACATAATAAGCATCAGCAACACACGTATTTATTTTGTTGTTAGCAATTTCAGTTCCAAGGTATATCCCAAATGAATTTTCACCGCCTGGCGAATCGAAGCAAATATATTCAACATCCCCAAAAGTTAAATTATTTTCAAGAAAAAAGTCTTCCAGTACCTCTTTTGAGAAAATGGTAAATTGACCTTGCAGAAGAAGCACTCCGTCTATGCAGTCTCCCTCTAAAGAGCACGCTTGCGCGATAGATGCAGTCATAGGTTTTAACCCATGCCGAGTTATTTCTGGTTCTGTGTTGGCTCTTTGATAACACCAAGCAAATAATATGGCGATCACAACAAGCAATAGTTTTACTTTTTGGAATGGTTTCAGTGACATCATTACGTTTTACTCTCATATTTTAGAAGTTCGTTTCAATTCAATCGCTTACTCGTTACTTGGCTTCAAGTTGCCCATTGATAGCATGTAGTGAAATTACGTTCATCAAATCGGTTTTAGCATCTTCTTTCAATAGTTCAAGCAATTGCGTTATGACATCATCACTCATAGGTTGCTCTAACATTGCGTGACCATTTTCAATGAACCTTTTTAATGTGTTTAAACACTCAGTAGTCACGTCACCATTAGGAACATAAATAAATTTGTCTAACTTTAGTTGCTCATCTAATAGCCATTCGTCTACATCATCTGGCATAAATTCATATGCAGACTTTGTTTCAGAGCCCACATAACAAAACAACTGCGACAGAGGGCGATCCCAACCGCACACAATGATATCTCTCGTTGTATCATTTCTATCAAACTGCATAATTCTCTGTGACATTATTCCATCCTTAAAATTTATCTGTTTGGTCAAATATATCTGCTATCGGAACTTACTCATAAGACTTTCCTTATAAGCTAGGTTTCTTAAATAACCCCCAATAAATGCTGATAAATTGAACCATGCCTTTGGCGAAACTCCATTACCTAGCATTCGATGGACGTGTGAGGTGTTTCCTCGTTTACTCACCAAACTGTGATTACCGGCACCTACTTTCTCAAGGACACGCCATAATTGGTCCGGGATACCTCGGATTCTAGAATGTTCCAAATTGGAAATTAAACGCTGTAGTCCGTTTTCTTCATAATTATCATGCGCCACCATCGGAGATCCTATTCTGGGTGATGCGTATCCCGCCGTGAGCGTTGCTACTTTGTCTTCATCGCCAATTAGAAGGTTGTGCTTAAAATTAAGCCTGGTATCGTTTGACTTCTTAGTTACGTGTTCCATTAGGCTCCATTTATCGCTGTTATCTGCAATATCATCCCTAATCGAATTGAATGTTGAGCGTTCGATATCAGATGGAGGGTAAAATTGATCTAAAGGGAGTTCTGGTAAACCTTTTGATATGAGTACTGCGCAAGCTCTTCTCCTTTCCTCAAAGTCACCGTTATCGTAGCCATTAATTTTTGTGGTTTGCAGTCTATAGCCTAAGAAGTCAAATTCTCGTTCCATTAGTGAAAGTGTTTGACTCTTAATAAATGGTACGGAATTTTCTAGAATAATTAAGGCAGGATTTAGCTTCTTAATGATGCCGATTAGTGGGATAAATAGTGTTCCTGCTTCTGGGTGATCTAAGTCCCTTCTGCTCGCGGGACAAAGCGTAGATTGCCCTACGCACGGATACCCTACTTCTGCTACGTGAACCGATTTAAGTTGATCTACGTCTATATCTCGTATATCAACTCCATATGCTTGTGCATCTTCTGTCGGAGTGTTCCAAATGGGATTCCCTTCTATTTGAATATTCATGGCCAAGGTATCAGAATCAATTGAGAGAGCTATTTCTGATTCAATTAACTGAGATTGTAACCCTTTCTTTATTTGGTATGACAGAGTACCAATACCGGAGAATATAGAGGCGAATCTGAGCGGAATCTCATTCAATAGACTTTTGATAAGGGCTGCTTCTCGGATCATGCGCTTTAGCTCTACCAAAGCCACTTCAATATAAATTATTCCCTGCTTGAACGTAACATTGACCTTTGAAACGCCATTTAGAACAGCACCGACCATCTTAGACCTGATTTCTACCAGTTCACCCCTGTTGGTCTTGTTTACGCTCTTGGTACCATCGTTGCAAAGGGTAAGTTTTAAAGCATGTTTCCTTTCAGTGATTGAGAATTGAGCCCCAGCTACATAACCATTTTGTCGAAGGATTTTTGAGTTTTTTATATAAATTCGGCCCACACCGTTTGCAATATGTTTTACCGAATATGTTTCTCTTGTTATCACGCGTATCGACTCTCGTTAAATTAATTCTTAATTTACAATACCACTCGAAATGTCGCGAATACGGCGTTTTTCTAACAATTAATTACATAATAGCTACCTGTTCTTATGAATCAGTTTCAACTTCAGACTTCACCACAGACCTTCTTTTTCGATATACACGAATTAGAGCGTACTCGTTGAGCGGCGCTAAACTAAATCCTGAACGTTCTCTCAATTTTGACACTGGCACTTTGGTTAGTTTCATTATTTTTTCCACCGTACATATGACTCGCCTACAAGAGTAACAAAGGTATCAAATGCTCCTTTGTCGCTTACACTTTCTGTGTTGTTGCTTCCTAAGTTGTAGTAAAGAGTTTCCTGTGCGCCAATGGTCGATTGATCGATAACTTCAGGAAGCATGAAAACTGGAAAGTTAGGATTGCCACTTTCCTTGCCGACTACGATGACTACCATTGAAGAATTAGATTTAAAATCGGCACTGTAAGAATTATCAAGTGTTACGGCTGGTGTATTTGCCAAAATATCCGATACATCCAAATAAAGCGGAGATGACGGGTCATTCAAATCAACACCGAAGCCAATCTTGTTCTTAACGTCCAGAAACTCTTGTCCTAGGAAGGTTTCGATAAATTTCGTTTTGTTTCTGGCGAAATGTTCAATTTTGTATCGATCATTCCTAGCAATGCTACTGAGGGTTCCTGCCTCTCTATTAAGTTTTTTTAGGCTTCCATATACTTTATCTAATTGTTTCTTTTCATGGTGAATGCTTTGTTTAATTTCATCTATTTCTGCTAAGTATGTACCATTGTAAGCGGGGCTACTGTTAGTAAGTTTAAATCGGTGACCGATGTAGTCGATGAATCCTTTTTGGTACGCTTTGTTCATCGCTATATCGAACTTCACACCTGGCGGGAGGGATTTTACAAAGCAAAGATCACCTATATAGACACGGTACTTGTACTTACCACTGTACCTATTGCAGTTATTATTTATAGCTGCAAATACGTTGTGGTGTTCATAAGCTACATCTTTAGCCTTAAAAATGGCCCCAGCACGTAATTGGAACCCCCTAACCTTACGCTCTAATTCTTGTTTTAATTGAACAATGCGATATTTTGAATTGGCGATTTCATTTTGCACTACTTCAGTTTTCTTGCCTTCAATTTTGTCGAGAGCAACATACTTATCTATATGACTTTCTATTTTCTGTAATTGGCTTTGAGAATGTTCAGAGGCAATGGAAAGTCCTGATAGTTCCTCGTTAAAGGACTTCATCGCTTCGTTGTATCTAAAATTTTGCATTAAATCAGATAAGTTTTGATCGTAATAATTACGCAATCGTACCGAGTTTAGAGATGGTAGGTATTCATTAATGGTGCGCAAATCTGCCGAGTCGAGTGCCTGGTTAACAAGCAGCATATCTGTGTATACCGTAGTGATTTTTGAAAATGTTTGGGTGTCGAGATAAAAAACACTGAAATCACTAGGGTTCATTTCAGCAAGAAGTTTTTTTGTAGCCTGGTCACTAATTGAAACCGAGATAGTAGACGGCCCACTACTGAAGCAACCAGTCAACATAAGTGTCACAACGCACGCGGATACTTTATTCATTTTGTATTTGTAATCCATTGCTCTACTGCCTGCTCTAAAATCTAAACTCACTTAAAAATAGTGGCGCTCCACCTTTCCCAGTGTTCAAGTTGATTGGGTACAGCTTTACGAGGTCATCTGGGTTTTGTTGCTTATATCTTGCTACTAGAAGTTCATTAGTCGTTTTGTTGTACATCACGAATGAACTCTTATTTGGATTAAAGCCGTACAATTTAGAAAATTGATTGGTTACTCTCGCAAGTTTTGCTTTTGAGATAAATGGAATTACGACATCTTCACATTTAACGGAACGTTCTTTGTCCCCATTACCTATTGTGCAGGTAAACCATTTACGATAAAGGGTATGATGTCTAAGTGATTGTAGGTTGTCGTACAGCTTGTAAAGATCTGCGCTGCTTTGTCCATTTAGTTTATGGCTGAACAGCATGATATTCATACCTAAGAGATCTCGTCTTGCGGTTTTCTCTTTGAAGCGCCCGGGTATTTGACCAAAAGAATTAATATATGAGTTGACCCATTTCTCTGATAAGGAAGTCATTCTATTGTAATTTTTAACCAATCCCTTACCGTTAACCATATTTCCTATTTCCGCCAATTCGCGTTGTACAGTAGTTCTGGATTCAGGTGAGGTATCGTAGATATCGAAAACAACAGTTTGTTTCCACCGGCTATCGGGAAATTTATTGTAATCAACACTTTCCTGAAACTCCCAATGCCCCCTAGAAACCCAGTCTCCAGCATTGCAGATGGCGGGTAAAAACGGGAGTGCGAGTGTTAACCCAAGTATCAATTTTGAAAACTTGCTATTCATCATTAATTCCTCTTTAACTAATTTCAAAACCGCCACTTTCGTCCATAGCGTCAAACATGGAGAAAAGATTCGGAATAAGTAGATTGAGAGCTTCCAATCTAATGCGGATCGATTGCTTGGCTAAATGCAATAAATCGCCATCTTCTACTTCATACTCTAACATCTCAATAACTGCATCTTTATCGTACTTTATGCTAGTTAGAGCTTGTGTGTTACTGATAGAAAATTTAATGGCTTTTTTGAATTCAAATTCAGCACTGGTGACTTGTTTGCATTTATCTACATTCGTTTCAAGTTCAGAAGATGCTAAATCTTGCCCCGTGTATCGAGCGATAGCTTTTTCATTGACCAAGCTAGCTTTATCTCCTAAATCAAAGTCTTCAGCAATCTTGTTAGGCACTTTTATGAATTCGGTTAAGTTTTCCTCCATGACTGGCGAAAACGGTTTTGCTTGAAGGGAAATACCTGCAGACATAAGTAAAGAAGAAATTTCATCAATTTCTTTTTTAGAGCTGGTGGTCAACCAAATTTGTTGATTTTTGATATCAATGAACATCTCTATTTCATTGCGGCTCGGTAATGCTATTTTAGCTAACTCTGCTTCGATAACTTTCCTTTGATCACGTTCATCCTTACGCGTGACAGGGGCATCGCCATTACGCATCTCTTGCTTCCATATAGCTAACTTATGGCTGACATCATCTCGCTTAGCCTTTCTCTCCTGAATGACAATCATAGCGATAACAAATTCACCAACTTGAACCGCAAACTCCTCATGTTGATCAATATCCATAAAGGGGCGTTCAAAACCGCGAGTTTTCAAGATGGTTTCTGTTGTTTCAGGACATGAATTGTTTGAGGCAATCTTATTTATGTTAGGAAGCGTGTTATCCGATAAGTTATACGAAAACACACTGATTTTTTTTATAAGCACTGTTACGCCCTTATGTTCGGATTGTTTGTTTATAGTATATAACTTAATTTAAAATTTCATCCTAATTCCGCCGGATGCCGGGAAAAACCCATGTTAGATTGGGTGGAGAGTAAACGATTTATTAAAGGGGATAAAAGATGCTTAATGAAATCTTAGAGAAGCTTGGGGTAGATTGCTTAAAGCCATTGCAGAGAGATGTCATACAGCTAGTCGTCAAAGAACGGAAAAATGTTTTAGCCGCTTTATCTACAGGGTACGGAAAAAGCCTTTGCTTTCAGTTGCCGGCGTTACTCGACGACCAAGTTACGATTGTTATCAGCCCTTTGATATCCACCATTTCGGATCAAGTGACCACCATTAATAAGAAAATGGGTGAAGTCGTAGCTATGGCCTACCACAGTCAGCTTATAGAGTCAGAAAGAGAAGCCATTACTAAGAATTTAGAATCTGTTAAGCTCATCTATTGTTCACCTGAGTCGATTGCTCACACAGCACTTCTCTCAAGAGTATTGTCAAAACGTAAAGTAAGACGCATAGTGATTGATGAAGCTCATTTTGTTAAGCAATGGGGAGATAACTTTAGACCAGCTTTTAAAGCCTTCTCTGACACGATCCGCTCGCAGATCAAAAAACCTCAATTTTTAGCCTTAACCGCTACAGCATCACTCGCCACCATTGATACTTTAAATGAGGTGTTCGATTCTGATTTTACAGTTATTAGAGATAATCCAGTAAAAGCAAATATTGATTATACAATCTTGCAAGAATCTGGAGCACTAACACTTAGCGAGCTAGTCAGGTTAAACGGAGCTGCAGGAGACAGTAAAGCATCCAAGCTTCATAATTCGTGTGTTAAAGCAGTTAAGACAATGAAGCCTTATCTGGGTATCGATAAAACTCTGATATTTTGTGGTACACGAAAGCGCGTAGATGTCGTCTTTAAATTGTTAGAACTCTTAGGCTTAAATGTATACAAATATCATTCAGGCATGCTCCCTGAACAAAAGAAAACCCAATTTAGTGAATACGTACAATCTAATTCAGGGGTAATGGTTGCAACGAACGCATTTGGTGTTGGTATAGACATCTCAGATATTCGTCAATGTTTTCATGTAGACATCCCATTAAATGTAGATGCTTACTTGCAAGAAACGGGGCGAATTGGTCGCGATGGCCAACCTTCCAATGCCTATTTACTTCATTCTGAAGACAGCCATCATGTTGGAAATGTCCTTATTGAGATGTCTTATCCAAGTAGTAAGTCGGTCGCGCTGATGCTTCAATATTTAAAAGAGTATGCTGCATTTGAATCATCCATAGAGGTTGATTCCCCAGAACTCTATGAGCAAATTACGCCTTGGATCGTTGCTCACGCTGAGTATTCAACCGAATTAAGTGAAACGGTAATCAACGCCTGTCTAAGTTATTTAGTCCGAACGGGAATTGTGTACCTCGATGTTCAATCAGGTCAACCGTTCTACATTCTAATGCCTAATGTGAACTTTAGTTGTGAGGCTTATAACGAAGGAAAGGCACATGCCAAATTAGAGTTTAACTTGATGCAAGATTACATCGCCAAAAAAGGCACTAATGTCAATTACCTAACACAGTGCTATGCGGGGTTATAGTTACCATGAGGACGATGAAATGAGCATAGAACCTAAAAAACGGTGTTGTCAAATCTGTGAATTTGAGAAATCCGTAGGGAAATACTACCTCAGTAAAGAAGAAAGTGAACATTATGGCTGGTGGAGAGTCTGTTCTATCTGCGCTCAAATGGTATCTAGATTAGGTTCTGACGTCACCTACTATCGATACTCTCAAGAATACAAAAAAGAGTTAGAGGTGATGAAGCTTCCAATTAATGTCCTTGCTTGTGAACATGAGTGGGATAAACATTCTTTGGTTAGCGAAGTGGAACACAAAACAGACCTGATGTTTGACTGGATGCGCTGTAAACGGTGCAATGTCTACGGTAAGCGGTTTACGTTGGCACAATGCGAGATGGACGATTTAATGATGGAGATAGATATTAATTGCTCTCGGTAGAAGCCGAAATCCCACTGCGCGACCAACAAAGGAGCAGATCTTAATTCTACATATTAAAATCGGTGGAATACGTTAGGTCTTCTACATTCTCAACGTTTTGTAGACTCACTAATTCGGCAAGTTCTTTCCTGACTACGCGGAAATCCGCTTTCAATACTTTATCTAACTGGGATGGCTCAAGGTGCTCTTCTAAATGAAATCTGAATTTCAGTTGCCGCTCAAGTCCCAGGTTCATTTGGTCAAACAAGCAAAGTACGGGCTGTCCTGCTATGTATTTAACGCCAAAGTTATCTTCTTTTACGTCTGCGGCCATATTACCCAATGCCTGATGCTGATAAATACCATTTTGGAGTTCTTCAATGCACTCCATTAGTTCAGGTTCAGCTTCAAATTGATATCGAATTTCATCCCTCATATCATCAAGGTCAAGGAAGTCATAAATGCTGAAGAGAGATTCATCCAATAGAGATAAAGCTCGCCCTGCGACATAGCAGCGATCGTGATTGGTATCGACTAAATCTTGCTCTATAAGGAAGATGGGGTTCTTAATAAAATCGCTATCTTGAAAACAAACTACGTTATGAATGTCAGTTACATTATCCATTTTTTGATTTAAACAACGAGCTGCGTACACTCCTTCACTCAAACTTGTGGTGACCTTCAGAGCATGTCCGTTAGATAATTCAAAGCAGGTCCCAAAGCTACCAGAGTCCAATCTATCAACAATAACTACATCGAACTTGGATTTTAAGTAGTGATTAATTGAATCTTCTTGTGTGATCCTCATTTACACATCCTTTGTGTTGGAGATTGTCTATTGAACAACGCAGGTAAGTTCTTCCCTTACCGCCTCGTAGTAACGCATTGCTTCATAGTTTTCTAAGTCCATAAAGAAGTTCGGTTCTCTATCTGCAATCGTTATCATTTCTAATATATGGCCAGAAAGTATATGTGTAGATGGGCCATAAATGCCGACTCTTGGCTGTTTCTTGTAGAAAGCTTTAGTCACCTCAAGAATGTAGATTGGTGATTTAGTGTGTTGTGCAATAAAGCGAGCAACCATTCTTCGAATACAAGATGTCGGATATCCACTTTTGGCATCAATCAAATCATCTGTTAACTGTCTAGCAATGTCGAAATCTAGCGGTACTATGCGTGCAAATAGTTTGGGATATCTATTTTTAACCATAGTTTCAAATTCAAATTGCATTTGTTTATTCATACTCATAACAATACAGTTCCTTTTGTTAAGTAC
>NZ_JBFRSN010000027.1:0-8993 GCF_041473595.1 Vibrio sp. 10N.222.46.A1 | reverse complement strand
CTTCGAATATAGCCCTATTAGGCTATGGAGACAGCTCCGACGCACACCATATTTCAGCGCCCCACCCTGAAGGGAATGGCGCAGAGCAAGCAATGAGAAAGGCGTTAGGTTCTGCACAGTTACGAGCAGAAGACATCGGTTATATTAATGCCCATGGCACCGCAACCCCACTCAATGACTCAATGGAAAGCAAAGCCATCCATCGTATTTTTGCAAACAAGGTTCCCGTCAGTTCAACCAAACCTCTAACAGGACATACTCTTGGAGCGGCAAGTGCGATAGAGGCTGCAATTGCGTGGCATATTCTAAAATATGACTTACCACTCCCCTTACAAAAATGTCAGTATAAAGCTGAAGATATTGAGATTGATTTGGTAAACTGTTCCCAGAAACTTAAAGTAAAGAACATCTTAAGCAACTCGTTCGCTTTTGGTGGCAATAACATTAGCCTGATTTTTGGTGTAATAAATGACTGATATCCCTTCTGTAGACCAACTTCTCCCACACGATGATCCGATGATATTAATCGATCGAGCTATCAACGTTGAGGCATTGTCGATTCACTGCCAGGTCGATATTGGCGCGCACAACCTATTCTTTGACGCCGAATCTCAAACGGTCCCAGCTTATGTTGGCATCGAGTTTATGGCGCAGTCTGTTGCAGCTTGGTCTGGATACCATGCGCTGAAAAACGGCACTACTCCTCCAATCGGCTTCTTACTCGGTTCTCGTCGCTACAAGTCACTGTGTGATGAATTTACTCAAGGTCAAACCCTTGATATCTATGCTGAACAACTCATGGAAGACAGTGGCATGGCCGTGTTTACCGCCCGAGTCGAAGACCAAGGCGAGTTAGTGGCTCAATGCCAACTCAACGTCTACGTGCCGACCGAACAAAAATTACAAGAAATGAAAACTAGGAGCCCATCATGAGCCGTCAGGTTTTAGTCACAGGTGCCAGCAAAGGCATTGGTAAAGCGATCGCTATTCAACTCGCGAAAGACGGTTTTGAAATCGCCGTTCATTACATGGGTGACAAGCAAGGTGCTGAAGACACATTAAAGTCGATCACTGAGCTCGGTGCTGCAGGACGTCTGATCCAATTTGATATCAGCAATCGCAGCGAATGTCGCGAAACGCTTGAGTCAGATATTGCCGAACACGGCGCTTACTATGGTGTGGTGAATAATGCCGGTATTACTCGTGACACGGCCTTCCCTGCCATGACGGAAGAAGAGTGGGATGGTGTTATCCATACCAACCTCGACAGCTTCTACAACGTACTTCACCCGTGCGTGATGCCAATGGTTCAAAAACGCAAAGGCGGTCGAATCGTTACTCTGGCTTCTGTATCCGGCATCATGGGTAACCGCGGTCAAACCAACTACGCCGCAGCAAAAGCAGGTGTGATTGGCGCAACTAAGTCTCTGGCTCTAGAGCTCGCAAAACGCAAGATAACGGTAAACTGTGTCGCTCCTGGTCTAATCGATACCGGGATGGTTGATGAGCATGTAAAAGAGCATGCGCTGCCTCAAGTTCCACTGCGCCGCATGGGCGAGCCAGAAGAAGTCGCCGGCCTAATCAGCTACCTAATGTCGGATATTGCCGGCTACGTAACTCGCCAAGTGATTTCAGTTAATGGAGGCTTAGTATGACCCGCCGCGTTGTTGTAACTGGCATGTCAGGCGTTACCGCTTTTGGCAACGATTGGCAGCACATCGAGCCAAAACTAAAAGCGTGTGAAAATGCGACCCAGTATATGCCAAGCTTTGAGCAGTACGATGGCCTAAACACTAAGCTTGCAGCTCCAATCGATGACTTCCAACTACCTAAGCACTATAAGCGTAAACAAGTACGTGGTATGGGCCGTGTGTCTCGCCTAGCAACAGTGGCGACCGAAAATGCACTAGAGCAAGCAGGGCTGATTGGCCACGACGTTTTGACTAATGGCGAAACAGGCATTGCCTATGGTTCTTCAACCGGCAGTACAGACGCTGTTGGTGCATTTGGCGTGATGCTTAACGAGAAATCGACACGAGCGATCACCGCAACGACTTACGTTCAGATGATGCCACACACCGCGGCGGTCAACGTCGGGCTATTCTTTGGCTTACGTGGACGTGTGATTCCCACCAGCAGTGCCTGTACTTCAGGTAGCCAAGCGATTGGCTACGCCTATGAAGCAATCAAACACGGTTACCAAACCGTGATGGTTGCCGGTGGTGGTGAAGAGCTATGCCCAACCGAATCTGCCGTTTTCGATACCCTTTTTGCTACCAGTTTAAAAAACGACACGCCAGAAAAATCCCCTAGCCCTTACGACAGTGAGCGCGATGGCCTGGTTATCGGTGAAGGCGCAGGTACACTTGTTCTTGAAGAGTATGAACATGCTGTGGCTCGTGGCGCAAAGATCTACGCGGAAATCATCGGTTTTGCCAGCAACTGCGATGCAGCTCATGTGACTCAACCTCAGATGGAAACCATGCAAATCTGTATGGAGAAAGCGCTGAAAGATGCACAGCTTCCTGCTGAAAAAATTGGTTACGTTTCGGCGCACGGAACGGCAACAGATAAAGGCGATATTGCCGAAAGTAATGCGACCGCGAACATTTTTGGTGAAGTGCCAATCAGCTCATTAAAAAGCTACTTTGGTCATACGCTTGGCGCATGTGGTGCCATTGAGGCTTGGTTGAGCCTAGAAATGATGCATTCCGGCTGGTTCAGCCCAACATTGAACCTTGAAAACATCGACGTTCGCTGCGGTAAACTCGATTACATTACAGGTTCTGGTCGCGAATTGAATGTTGAGTATGTAATGAGTAATAACTTTGCCTTTGGCGGAATCAACACTTCAATCATCTTCAAGAAAATCTGAGCTTAGCTAGATAAAACTCAAGACAAATAAAAAGGGTCAGTAACCAAGTTACTGACCCTTTTTTCAATCTAGCTAATGCTCAATTAAGCGTTAGCTTCACGCTTAGCGATGAACTCAAGAGCCATCTTAATGCGAGCGATTACGCGCTCTTTACCAACAAGCTCCATCACTGCATCAACAGAAGGAGACTGGCCGCCACCTGTTACTGCTACGCGAAGTGGCATACCGATTTTACCCATGCCGACCTCTAGCTCTTCACATACTGCTGCAATCACACCATCTTTGATGTTTGCAGTAGTGAAATCCTCAAGCGCTTCAACCTTAGCAAGAGCAAGCTCTAGTGGGCCTTTAGCAACACCACGTAGGTGCTTCTTCGCTGCGCCAGCTTCAAACTCAGAGAAATCTTCGTAGAAGTAACGAGACTGTTCAGCAAGTTCGATAAGCGTATTACAACGCTCGCCAACTAGCGTGATCACTTCAGTGATAGCCGGGCCATTTATTGTATCGATCTTTTGTGCATCTAGGTGCCATTGCAGGTATTTAGCAACGTACTCAGGCTCAGAAGTCTTGATGTAGTGGTTGTTCAACCAAAGTAGCTTATCAGTGTTGAATGCAGAAGCAGACTTGCTGATAGCGTTCAGGCTGAAGAATTCAATCATCTCTTCTTGAGAGAAGATCTCTTGGTCACCGTGAGACCAACCTAAACGAACTAGGTAGTTGTTTAGTGCATTTGGTAGGTAACCTTCGTCGCGGTATTGCATTACAGAAACAGCACCGTGACGCTTAGAAAGTTTCGCACCGTCATCACCAAGAATCATTGCACAGTGAGCGAAAGTTGGAACTGGCGCGCCTAGTGCTTCATAGATGTTGATTTGACGAGGTGTGTTGTTGATGTGGTCTTCACCACGTACAACGTGTGTAATACCCATGTCCCAGTCATCCACTACAACAACGAAGTTGTATGTTGGTGCACCGTCTGTACGACGAATGATTAGGTCATCAAGTTGGCTGTTAGAAATTTCAATGCGACCACGAATTTGGTCATCAAATACTACGCTGCCTTCTTTAGGGTTACGGAAACGGATAACGCACGCATCACCTTCTTTTGCTGCTTCGTTTGCTGCAACAATTTTAGGGTGGTTCGCATCGTAACGAGCCATCTCTTTGTTTTCTTCTTGCTCTGCACGAATTTCGTCAAGCAGCTCTTTAGACGCATAGCATTTGAAAGCTTTGTCTTCAGCAAGTAGCTTATCAACCATTTCGTTGTAACGGTCAAAACGCTTAGATTGGTAGTAAGGACCTTCATCCCATTCCATACCCATCCATTGCATGCCTTCTAGAATTGCATCAACCGCTTCTTGAGAGTTACGCTCAAGGTCCGTGTCTTCGATACGCAGAACGAATTCACCACCTTGATTCTTAGCGAATAGCCAAGAGTAAAGTGCAGTACGTGCACCACCAACGTGAAGATAGCCAGTTGGGCTAGGAGCAAAACGAGTTTTAACCGTCATTTAAATACCTTGATTATGTAGGTGATTCTTTTAGTGATTGCCATTACAAAGCCTGCAACAGAAAAATATCACTAAATTTTGGGCGCTATTTTATCACCACCGCTTAAATCTACAATCAGTAGTGAATGATTAATGCGCTGATCTTGTACGAAAGCTATCGTAGAAGGAGCAAACCAATAGCTCAAGCACATGTCAAATGCTCTAAAACGGCAAATTCTCGCCACGCTCGCGATAAACCTCATCTATTCCATCACTCAATATTCCAGCAAATATCAAATTCTTGAATTTATGTTTGACCTTACCCTTACGGGAAGGTTTATGTTAGGCGTAGATGAGAATTGGAGTATCGATATGAACCATTACACAGCTATGCTCAACGGCCTAAATTGCATGGGTTGTGCGAAGAAAGTTCGCACACTGTTTGGCGAATTCGACAACACGACGATCAATGATATATCGCCGACCCACATCGATATTTCTACTCCTTTTAATTACGTTCAACTCAACCAACAGTTAGCGACGCTTGGTTATAGCATGGGCAATAAACTGCACCTTTCGTTATCCGGTCTTAGCTGCGGTAAGTGCGTGAACAAGCTGACACAAGCGCTTGAGCAGACCGAGCAAATCTCAGACCTAGAAGTCAGCAAACATGAATTGTCGTTGGTTAGTCTGCTTTCAGAATCCGAGCTTATTGAGCTAATCGAAAGTGTGGGTTATCACGCAACTCCTTACTCTGAAATTAATGAGCCTTTATCTAATAAAGAATCAGAAGACGATAAAAAAACAGTGCCCGTGGAACCGACACAAGCTAAACCTGCGGCTAGCCAATATACCTATCACCTTGTTCTTGAGGGAATGACGTGTGCGAGTTGTGTTTCTTCGGTAGAGAAAGCTCTGAAAAAGAATGAGTTCGTCGACCAAGCTCAGATCAACCTCGCCGAACAGACAGCCTTAGTCTTCACATCTGAAACACGTAGCGTCATCGAAAGCCCTCTCATAGAATCGGTAAAAACCGCAGGTTATGGTGCCGAGTTCGTTGATGACGCGGCAACTCAACAACAAAAACAGCAAGAACAACAACTTCGTACCCAAAAAGCTTTCCTAAATAATTCAGTAAGCGCGCTACTTATCGGTGCTCCGCTGATGGCGTGGGGTCTGTTTGGTGGCAGCATGACTATTGCTACATTTAACGACCAATTGGCTTGGGGCTTAATAGGTGTTGTCTGTTTGGTACTGCTTGCGACCTCAGGACGCAGCTTCTTTACTAACGCTTGGCAATCACTGATGCACAAGCGTGCAACCATGGATACGTTAGTTGCTTTAGGTACTGGCGCAGCATGGTTCTATTCAATGTTGGTTGTGCTTATTCCATCATGGTTCCCAGAACCATCGCGCCATGTCTATTTTGAAGCGAGCGCAATGATTGTTGGCCTAATTTCTTTGGGTCACTACATTGAAGCCAAAGCCAAAGCTCGCACCACTAAGTCTTTGCAGGCGCTGATTAACTTACAGCCTCAAAAAGCGGTGGTTATCGTCGATGGCAAAGAGCAAACCATCGCTGTAGAAGCCATTCAAGTCGGTATGCAAGTTCGAGTGAAGCCAGGAGAAAAAGTCCCTGTCGATGGTGTCGTGGTATCTGGCGAATCTTATATCGATGAATCGATGCTGACTGGCGAACCGCTTCCCAACGTTAAATCGATTAATGATGGCGTTTCAGCAGGTACCATTAATGGTGATGGCAGCTTAATCATTGAAGCTACGGGGATTGGCTCAAGCACCATGTTGACTCGAATCATTCAGATGGTTCGCCAAGCACAAAGCAGCAAGCCTGAGATTGCGAAGCTTGCCGACTCTATTTCTGCCGTTTTCGTACCAGTTGTGGTCGCGATCGCAGCCATTGCCGCCCTAGTTTGGTTTTTTGTTGGACCACAACCGAGTGCAAGTTACATGCTAGTGGTATCAACAACAGTGCTAATCATCGCCTGCCCATGCGCATTGGGCTTAGCGACACCGCTCTCTATTACTGTTGGCGTTGGCAAAGCCGCTGAGTTTGGTGTTCTGATCAAGGATGCAGATGTGTTGCAATCTGCAAGCAAAATTGATGCTGTCGTATTTGATAAAACAGGCACCCTAACCCAAGGTAAACCAACCGTTCAGCAGGCCTTTTATGGCGACTTATCAGAACAAGAACTGCTGGCTTACGCCTATTCGGTAGAGGTAGGGTCAGAACACCCATTAGCGAAAGCCGTTTGCCAATATGCTGAGAGCTTACAAGTTTCAGCACTACCCCACAGCGAATTTGAAAACCAACGAGGGCTTGGGGTACTGGCAATAATTAACGGCAAGAACGTGCAAGTTGGCTCGCTTAAGTTCCTAACCCAATTAGGTGTCAATACAGACATTGGCGCGGATTTCATCGAGCTTTGTCGTACACAAGCATGGACACCCATCTTCGTTGTAATCGATCAAAAACTGGAAGGCATATTTGGCATTTCAGACTCGTTAAAAATAGATAGCAAACAAGCCATTGCTCAACTAAAATCCGCCGGAATTCACACCGTACTATTAACGGGCGACAACGACTCTGTGGCTCAAGCAATAGGTAAAAACGTCGGTATCGACGAGGTTATCTCGGAAGTACTACCAGAGCAGAAAGCTCAGCATATTGTTCAGCTTCAACAACAATATAAGAGCGTTGCCATGGTAGGAGACGGTATTAACGATGCACCAGCTCTTGCTCAAGCGGATATAGGAATCGCAATGGGCAGTGGTAGTGATGTGGCGATTGAAAGTGCGCAAATGACGCTGCTGAACTCGTCGCCACTGTCTGTGAGTAATGCGATCGAGCTATCCCAGGCGACCGTGAGAAATATGAAGCAAAACCTGTTTGGTGCCTTCATCTATAACTCGTTAGGTATTCCAATTGCGGCTGGTGTGCTCTACCCATTTTTTGGATTTTTACTTAGCCCTGTCGTTGCAGGCGCTGCGATGGCGATGTCATCAATCACCGTAGTCAGCAATGCCAACAGATTAAGATTGTTCAAACCCACTCATTATAATATCAACAAAAACCAAATTCATGAGGTTCACCATGATTCGTAAAGTTATGACTCTTACTGCACTCGCTGCAATTTCAGGACAAGCTCTCGCTACTAATGTACTAAACCATAAGTCTCCATATTGTGGCTGCTGCACAGAATGGACAGAACACATGCAAGACGCAGGTTTCGATGTCACAGAGAAACTCCATGATGACATGAACCCAATCAAGCAGAAGTTAGGAGTAACGCCAGAACTGGCTTCTTGCCATACGGCAGAGATCGACGGTTACGTATTTGAAGGGCACATTCCTGCAGAGGACGTGAAAGCCTTTTTAGAGAACCCACCACGCAATGCGATTGGCTTGGCGGTTCCAGGCATGCCAATGGGCTCTCCGGGCATGGAGTATGGCGATAAGAAAGACGAGTATTCTGTGTATGCGTTTAACGAGAAAGGTCAGGTGTTTGAATACCGTCATTACAACGGAAAATAGAGCGTAAATAGACCTACGAACAGTAATAAAAATAGAGCCTAGCATTAAGTAAACCCAAGACTGTGGTTTACTTACTAGGCTCTTTGCTTTTGGACAGTAAAGCAAATCTTGTCGCGGCACCAACCGGGCTGTTAGTACCACTATGTTTTCGTCGCTAGTTAGCAAAAACTCTATTTAACAAAAAAGCTAATTAGCGAAGAAACTCACTTGGCTAATAATCTAATCGATTAAGCAGCCAAGTGAATCAGCTTAGAAGCCGTAAGATGCACCGAATACGAATGCGTTGTTTGTTTTAGACGCGCCGTTCGCGAAATCAACTCCGTTAGCTTGGCTACGGAATTCGAAGTAAGGTTGAACACCTTGACGAGTCCATGTTGCACGAAGCTCGTGATCCATAGCTTCAGCATCAATCATGTATACGTTGTTGTAGCTCAGCGCTAGGTCTTCGTTTACAGAGTAAGCAATGCGGTTATCCATGCGGTAATCAGTGTCTGCATCTGCAGAAGTGTCATCGATGTGTGCACGAGTACGGTTACTAATAGAGATACCGTTATCGAAGTTGTAGCCAATTTTAACCAATGGACGGAACTGAATGCTCTCGCCAGCAGAGAAGACATGTTGGTAACCCGCAGCAACCCATAGGTTGTCAGTGATATTGAAAGCTTGCTCACCACCAACAGTGATGAATGCATTTGCTTGACCAGTTGTTGCGTCGCCACCAGTTTCAGCAGCAGTTAGACCTTCAAGGTCGCCAAGTTGGATGCCATCAAACTCAGTGTAAACAGTTAAACCGCCTAGAGAGTTGTCAAACGTGTGGCCAGCTTCTAGAGTCGAAGTCATATCAGAACCGTGGATACGGCCATCGTCGTGAAATTGGATATTACCTGTAACGTAAGAAGAACCAGCGAAAGCACTAGAAGCGAAAGCTAGAGAAAGTGCACTTAGAGCGATAATTTTTTTCATAGTAAACTGCCTTAGTTTAAATTTTTCAGCGACATATCTTCGGTATATCATTCACCTTCGCCGCTTGAGTAATTGGTAGCCTCCCTGGCATGAAATCTATCTTGCTCGAATT
>NZ_JBFRSN010000026.1:0-6325 GCF_041473595.1 Vibrio sp. 10N.222.46.A1 | reverse complement strand
TCGCTACTTCACGGCCACCGATGAAGAACTCAAAGCGGTCTGTGAAGAATGGGTTGCTGTCGCTACGACGAGCCAGTGGAGAGATGTCCGCTGGGTAACCCGTGATGAACGTTGGTTGAATTAGCTGAGGCTCAGCCGTTTCACCAAAGATCTCTTCAAGAAGCTGACCACATGTCCAAAACTTCTCAACGTAAAGACCCACTTCTTCTGCAATTTTAACCATCAATTCTCTGTTCTGAAGATCGTCTTCAGTCAGAGCTTGAATGTTTGCATTTTCAGGTGTGTAGTGTTTGATTGCATCGAACATGCTCATGCGAGCGTAAGTGCCACCGAACTCAACTGTTTCGTCACCGTAAGGCATAGAAGTAGAACCAAGAACGTCCATCGCCGCTGTGCTTAGCATCTCTTCCGTTAGATCCATTAGATCTTTGTAGTCAGAGTACGCTTGGTAGAATTCCATCATTGTGAATTCTGGGTTGTGACGTGGAGAAAGACCTTCGTTACGGAAGTTACGGTTGATCTCGAATACACGGTCAAAACCACCAACTACTAGACGCTTAAGGTAAAGCTCAGGTGCAACACGTAGGTACATGTCGATGTCTAGTGCGTTGTGATGAGTGATGAATGGACGTGCTGTTGCACCGCCTGGGATCACG
The DNA here is from genome assembly GCF_041473595.1 of Vibrio sp. 10N.222.46.A1. Classification (NCBI taxonomy): domain Bacteria; kingdom Pseudomonadati; phylum Pseudomonadota; class Gammaproteobacteria; order Vibrionales; family Vibrionaceae; genus Vibrio; species Vibrio sp. 10N.222.46.A1. The sequence continues at coordinate 5,669 of NZ_JBFRSN010000026.1, read as the reverse complement.
TGCATCATTGGCGTTTCAACTTCTAGGTAGCCTTTTGAGCTCATGAAGTTACGGATTGAAGACACAAGCTTAGAACGCACGATGAATGTGTTACGAGAGTCTTCGTTCACGATTAGATCAACGTAACGCTGACGGTAGCGCATCTCTTGGTCAGTTAGGCCGTGGAACTTCTCTGGTAGAGGACGAAGTGCTTTGGTTAGCAACTCAAACTCTTCCATGTTCACGTAAAGGTCACCTTTACCAGACTTGTGAAGCGCACCTTTAACACCGATGATGTCACCGATATCTAGGCCTTGGTACTTCTCTTTCAGCACTTTTTGAACGTCTTTCGCTGCGTACGCTTGGATACGACCAGAAGTTTCTTGAATCGCTAGAAATGGACCACGCTTCGCCATAATACGACCTGCGATCGCAACGATGTGGTTAAGCTCTTCTAGCTCTTCCTTAGTCTTCTCACCGAATTCCGCTTGAAGGTCGCCAGCTAGGTGCTCACGACGGAAGTCATTTGGGTGACCGTTCGCTTTGCAGTTTTGGCGGATATGATCCAGCTTGCTACGGCGCTCAGCGATTAGTTTGTTCTCTTCAGGTGAAGAAGCTTCTTGTGTATTTTCGTTTTGAACAGCATCAGTCATTTGAGATGTACCCTGCTTTTATAATTTGGACAGCTATATTTTTGAAAATATAGGCATTTTTACCAATATTATTGGTAAAGCTTAATAGTTGATAAAGCTTACAGACCTGATTTCAGGCTAGCTTCAATAAACTTGTCTAAGTCACCGTCAAGAACCGCTTGAGTATTACGGTTTTCGATGCCGGTGCGTAAATCTTTGATACGTGAATCATCCAGCACGTAAGAGCGGATCTGACTGCCCCAACCGATGTCTGATTTCGTTTCTTCGCTCGCTTGTTTTTCAGCATTTTGCTTTTGAATCTCAAGTTCAAAAAGCTTAGCACGTAGCTGCTTCATCGCTTGATCTTTGTTCTTATGCTGCGAACGGTCATTCTGACACTGAACCACGGTGTTAGTTGGAACGTGAGTAATACGTACCGCCGATTCCGTGGTGTTTACGTGCTGACCACCAGCGCCAGAGGCACGGTATACGTCAATACGTAGGTCAGAAGGATTAATGTCGATCGTAATGTTGTCATCAATCTCAGGATAGATAAACGCAGAAGCAAATGAAGTATGACGACGACCACTTGAATCAAATGGTGACTTACGAACTAGACGGTGAACACCAGTCTCTGTGCGTAACCAACCGTAAGCGTACTCACCAGAGATACGTACCGTTGCGCCTTTAAGGCCAGCAACATCGCCATCAGACACTTCGATAACTTCAGTCTTGAAGCCTTTCGAATCTGCCCAACGCAAGTACATACGCAACATCATTGAAGTCCAGTCTTGAGCTTCTGTACCGCCCGAACCTGACTGTAAATCGATGTAGCAATCTGATGCGTCGTGATCACCAGAGAACATACGACGGAATTCCAGCTTCTCTAACTTAGCTTCAAGCTCGGCCAGTTCTGGCTCAATTTCATCGAACGTTTCTTGATCTTCTTCTTCAACCGCAAGCTCTAATAGGCCATCAACATCCTCAACACCTTGGTCAAGTTGGTCGATCGTTTCTACTACTGCTTCCAATGCTGAACGCTCTTTTCCTAGCGCTTGAGCACGCTCAGGTTCGTTCCATACATCCGGTTGTTCTAATTCTGCGTTTACTTCTTCTAGACGCTCTTTCTTTGCGTCATAGTCAAAGATACCCCCTCAGGATATTTGTGCGCTCAGACACATCCTGCAGACGGTTTTTTATAGGATTGATTTCAAACATTTTAGCTCATCATTTATGAGTAGAATTTAACCGGAGAATTGTACTCAAAAGTGTGACGGAGATACAGAATTTTTTAGAGTGGTGCACCAAGATTCAATAACTTAATCGGATATAAAATTGACGGGCAGAAAAAACACGCAAAATCTGTAAGGAAAGGAAGGGAAACAAGCCCTGTTTTTGAACAGAGCTTGTTGGATTTGGCACTAAATGATGAACCTCATTCAGTGAACGATAACGCTATTTGGCTTCAACTATTTCGCTTCGATATGATCAATCATCAACTGCAACGATTGATTGCCACGAAACTCGTTAATATCAAGCTTAAACGCAAGATGTACCGTTTTCACTGAGGCATCAGGCCAGCGACGTAGGTCAACATTAAAGGCAATACCATCAATCATCACATTGGTCGGGTGGCCTTTATACAATGGCTCAAGCATTAACTTTAAGTGCTTTTCACCCACTAATTTTTGATGCAGAACTTTAAACTCACCATCAAAGATGGGCTCAGGGAAAGCTTGTCCCCACGGACCACCTGAACGCAACGTCTCAGCGGTGTGCATTGAGAACTCTTCAGGTAACAGCTCACCATCAGACAAGATAATACCCTTCAGCGCCGTCTCACCGAGTTCTTTACGCACAACGTCATCAAACATCTTGCTGAATCGCTCGAAGTCTTTTTCCATAATGGTTAAGCCGGCTGCCATTGCGTGACCACCAAACTTCAAGATCAGGCCAGGGTTTTGAGTGTCGATTCTGTCTAGCGCATCGCGCATGTGCAAACCTGGAATCGAACGACATGAACCCTTAATGCTACCTTCACCACCATCAGCAAATGCGATCACTGGGCGGTGATATTTGTCTTTGATACGCGAAGCTAGAATACCAATTACGCCTTGATGCCAATCACGTTGAAACAGAGCCAAACCAGAAGGCAAATCGTCTTTACCAAATTCAAGGCGCTCACAAAAAGCCATCGCTTCTTGTTTCATGCCCTCTTCGATCTCTTTACGTGTTTGGTTCAAGCCATCTAACTCGCTGGCCATTCGACGCGCGGCATGGATGTTATTACTCATTAGCAGCTCAACACCAAAAGACATATCATCCAATCGGCCAGCCGCATTGATACGTGGACCAAGCGCAAAACCAAAATCGGAGGCAACTAAACGCTTAGCATCTCGCTTAGCAATTTCAATCAAGGCTTGAATACCCGGACGCGCTTTGCCTGCACGAATGCGTTGTAGCCCTTGGTGTACCAAGATTCGGTTGTTTTCATCAAGTGGTACCACATCCGCAACAGTACCCAGTGCCACTAGATCAATCAGTTCCATCAACTTGGGTTCTGTCATGCCGTGTTGAGAAAACCAGCCCAACTTACGCATATGAACACACAATGCCATCATCAGGTAAAAGGCGACACCCACACCGGCTAGCGCTTTTGAAGGAAATGCGCAGCTTTCTAGGTTGGGATTGACCATTGCATCTGCAATCGGTAATTCAGAACCAGGCAAGTGATGATCAGTAACCAGTACATCAAGGCCTTTCTCTTTAGCAAAGCGAACACCGTCAATTGAAGATACACCGTTGTCGACTGTCATGATCACTTCAGCACCAAGTTCGATCGCCTGTTCGACAACCTCGGGGCTCAAGCCATAACCATCTTCAAAACGATTGGGGACCAGATAATCAACATTAGAGCTGCCCAACATTCGCAGAGCAAGCACAGACAACGCGGAGCTTGTCGCGCCATCGGCATCAAAGTCACCAACAATGATGATGCGCTTTTGCTGCTGAATGACTTTGAACAACAATTCAACCGCAGCATCAATACCGCCCAGTTTTTGATAAGAGTGCAAACCTTTCGCAGCTGTCTCTAGCTGGTCAGCACTGTCGATTCCGCGACTCACATAAATGCGCTTTAACAAGTCAGGTAAGTGAGCAGGTAAGACTGAAGTGTCGACCTCAGGACGGCGTTGGATCTCTATCATATAAAAATGGGCCTGATATCAATCAGGCCACTCCTTAAATCAAAAACAGGGGGGAATAATAGGTAATAAAAAATGAAGATTACTGCTCTAAACGCTGAATAAGTTGCGCTGGAGGTAAGTAACCACTCACCAACTCACCACTTGCTAGCACGATAGCCGGAGTGCCATTGATGCCAAGCTCACGACCGAGTTGGTATTGTTTAGCAATGATCTGCTTTTGCTCTGCTAGGTCTTTACCAGACGCTGGCATTTGACGATTGACTTTAGCATCATGCATAGCTGTTTTTGGATCATCAGACGCCCAGATTGCCGCCATTTGATCGGCAACTTGCCCTGTCGCACCTTGACGTGGGTAAGCCATGTAACGAACGGTGATACCCAGATCGTTGTAGCCTTGCATTTGACTGTGCAGACGAACACAGTAGCCACAAGTAATGTCAGTAAATACCGTCACAACGTACTTTTCGTTATCTGCTTTGTATTCGATAACCGTATCCGACATCGCTGCTACTTTTTCAGCATTCAGTGGAGCCTGACGCTCAGCCAAAACATCACTGAACTTACCGTTTTCATCCAAAGAGTAAAGTGTACCAGCTAGAAAATGATCGCCCTCTGGAGAAGAAAAGATAATACCGCTGTTGGTTTGAACTTCTAAAAGACCATCGATATCCGAAGGAACAATCTTATCGACCTTAATACCGATTTTTTCAAAACGCTTAGTTAACGCAGCTGTATCAATAGCTTGAGCTGGAGCAGCTTCTACGGCTGTTGATGTTGTTTCTACTTTCGCCTCTGATGCATTACATGCAGTAATCATGAGAGGAAGCGCTAGTAGAGGAAGACGGCGTAATACGCTCATTAGGTTCACCTTAAAAATAAATGGATTTAAGCACGTGGGTGATGCTGAGCGTGAATTTGCTTCAGCCTTTCAGTCGCCACATGAGTATAAATTTGGGTGGTCGATAAGTCACTATGTCCAAGCAACATCTGTACGACCCTGAGATCGGCGCCATAGTTCAGTAAATGAGTGGCAAAAGCATGTCTCAATACGTGTGGAGACAATAATTCCGTGTCGATACCAGCAATGACCGAATAATGCTTGATACGATACCAGAACGTTTGACGAGTCATTTGCTTAGCGCGTTTACTCGGAAAAACCACATCCGAGCTGTTATCACCGAGCAGTTGTGGCCGACCTTGTTCAATAAAAGTCTCTATCCAATCGACGGCGTTTTCGCCCATTGGCACCAAGCGCTCTTTACCGCCCTTACCAATAACACGCACCACGCCTTGTCTTAGGCTGATGTTTTCCATCGTCAAACTGACGAGTTCCGTAACACGAAGTCCAGTTGCATAGAGTAACTCAAGCATCGCTTTATCGCGAAGCTCGATTGGATCGTTTGGATCTGGCGCTTCAAGCAGCGAATCCACTTGTTCTTCACTCAAATCTTTTGGCAAGCGCTTCGGCAGTTTGGGACTGATCAACAATGCACTAGGGTCGTCGGCTCTTACTTTCTCGCGGTGTAGATATTGAAACAAGCGACGAATAGCCGACAACATACGAGCGCGAGAAGTCTGCTTAAAGTCAGCATCGGCTAACCAACCTTGATAATCCTGTAGTCCTGAAAGACTAATAAAATCGAGGCGGTAATTGTTCTTTTCCATCCACGTTAGAAGCTTAGACAGGTCGGTACGGTACGAGACAAGCGTATTCTCCGATAATCCTCGCTCCATCCACATAGCATCTAAAAACTGTTCTACTAGACCGTGGTCTGCGCTCTGCCCTTGAGGCGACTGCATAGTGTTACTCACAATATTGGAAACTGTTTTGAGAGTATGCCAGAGCAAATAT
>NZ_JBFRSN010000025.1:0-5763 GCF_041473595.1 Vibrio sp. 10N.222.46.A1 | reverse complement strand
GATTACAATATCTCATCATCGAAAGGTGTTTCTCCGAACACATCAATTAGCTTTACTGAACAACCGTTTTTTATCACAGATGAAGTCACAGATCTCGACTCTACCGGTAAATCTGTCCATATAACGAAGACTAAATTTTCAAGTCTTCACCAGTTTGATGGCCCTTACCGTGGAAGGCATATTGATTCGAAAGGTTGGTTTAATTGGTTTAACCAAGATTACGTGGGTCAATACGAAATTGGAGGTAAAAAAGTTTACGCCGTTTCGGACACACAAAATTTAGTCGTCAAAAAAGACTTTAGTGGTGCGGTAGATAGCTGGACTCGCATTGATGTCGACAAAGCTGATCAAGGTAGTGGTGCAGGTGACTGGACTATGTACATGTTTAACAATACAAACAATTTGATAGGTGAAAGCCCAACTTATTGTCAAATCAAAGCGATAGCAGAAGGTAAGCCTGTAGTTCAACTTTTATCATCAACAGGCGTTATGACGCACCCACCAATTACAAACTGTGACCAAGTTGATCCTGGCCATACAAAGAAAGTGATTGCATCATTTAAAGACGGGAATAACAAAACAGTTTCTGTTACTTCTCCTAAGCTAAAAGCAAGCGCTCAACATATTATGGCGCTTGGGCCTATTGTTGATCAAGGACAGAAGGCTAAATTCACAGTGCAAGATGCTAGAGATTTATTGTCATCGACTCGCTATAAAGCGGCTTTAGCAGAAATGACACCGCAATTTTTGTCTTCAAAGCCACATGATATTTTAAAGTAGATTCTGTCTTTGATGAATTGGAAGCACCTTTTATAAGGTGCTTTTTTTGTACATATTAAATAACTTCACTTGGCTAATTTCATTTTTAGGATAGAATCGCCCACCTTCTTTCCTTTGATTCTATTTAAGGTCCAATTATGGAATGCCGTCTTCATTGTGGTGCTTGCTGTACAGCGCCTAGTATTACATCTTCATTCCCCCTTCATCCTCATGGAAAGAAGTCTGGTGAGCGTTGTAAGCAGCTTACTGTTGATAACCTATGTAAACTATTTGGTAAAAAAGAGAGGCCTCAGGTCTGTTTTGACTTTAAAGCTGAAAGCTGGGTATGTGGGGCTACGACAAGCGAAGCTATTCAAATACTCACGGATTTAGAAAGTTCTACCGCATAGCGAAAGAGCGTTAGCTGATTTTATTCTTGAACTTATATTCGGCTAGCGGTATAACACGCACCCCAGTAAAAGAGTAAGAAGTAATCCTATGACGATTCCATTTTGGCAAGAAAAGACACTAGAGCAAATGACCGAGAACGAGTGGGAATCACTGTGTGACGGTTGTGGTAAGTGTTGCCTACATAAACTAATGGATGAAGATAGCGATGAAGTTTACTACACTAATGTGGCGTGTAGCTGGTTAAACGACAAAACATGTTCGTGTAAAGATTACCCGAACCGATTCACTTCAGGTGAAGAGTGTTTGAAGTTGACTCGTGACAAAATCGATGAGTTTCACTGGCTACCAGATACTTGTGCTTACCGTCTTCTATCTGAATCTAAGCCGATTCCTGAGTGGCACCCATTGATTACAGGTTCTAAATCAGAGATGCATGCTGCAGGTGAAAGTGTTCGTAACAAAGTGGTATACGAAATCGATGTTGTCGATTGGGAAGACCACATTCTGAATCACCCCAATAGGGGCTAGGCTCTATAAGGCTTTTCAATAGGTTAAGTGTCTACGCTTAACCTATATACCTCTAAAAACCTCTATACCATGAATCTCTGTAGTCACTATGTGGACATTTATTTACAAGGCCTAACCCTTTCTCAAAGCTGTATTTGCATTTGGGTTTTTAAACGTTGAGCTGTAGTCAGCAAGTGCTTTGTCATGGCGTTGAGGGCGGTGTTGATACATCGTCACTATGCTATAGAAATGGGTGTTGGTTGCGCGATCTTGCTGGCGCTCTAAAACGATGAGGCAGTGAGGCGTTAGATTGACATAAAGGTTGTGCCGTTTTTTTTTGCCTTTGAAAAATTTACCGCCCTGTAGACTAAGTTTTTCCCAAACCAACTCGCTTGCCGAACGCTTGATTTTAGTTAACCAATCCGCGTGACCATGATAAATGTGTTTTTCGCCAAAATCTTGATCGCCTACACGTAAGCGAATAGGCATATCTACTTTTTGCCCCGGCAGTGTATGTGCTGGAATTATAGCCCAATCGATTTCACCATCTACTTCGATGTAATCATTTTTATGTGTACCTTGAGGGGTGAAAATGGGAGCTGGCATGTTATAGTTATAGTGTTGAATTTGAAGGTAGAATATTAACCTCAAACAGGTTACATGTCTAAGTAAACAACGCTTTGTGGTCGTTATTGAAGTACATTGACTTGACATAATGTCCAGAATCGGTAATATTTACATTGTCTGGTGAAGAAGATGAGGTGGGATTTGAGCACGTTGAGTCAAGGCTCCCCACGTGTGCGGTTGTGTTACCAACATCTGAAAAGATTCACAACGAGAACCGGGTGAATAAAAGGTAATTCTTTTGTTCTACTTGATTAGGTGTCATAGACATTTAATAAGTCATACGGGGTTCACACTAGACAATGCATTTTGAAAAGGCTACCTTCGGGTAGCTTTTTTTGTTTCTAGTATTAGTTTTTTGTACCTAGATTAGCCAAAGGGTTTTTCATTAGCACATCTTCTAGATGATCGGGCGCTAAATGCGCGTAGCGCATAGTCTGTTTTATATCACTGTGGCCTAAGATTCTTTGCAGCACAATAATGTTACCGCCGTTCATCATGTAATAAGACGCAAAAGTGTGACGAAGTACATGAGCCGCTTGTTGGGTAAGTCTTGGTACATGCTTCACGATGAAGCGGTAAACCGTTGAGTAACTAATGCTGAATAGTGGGCCCGAACCTTCCTTATAAATCACATCATAGAGTTCTGGGCTAATGGGAACTGAACGGTTCTTTTTACCTTTGGTCTGTGTGAATGTAACTTTGTATTTAGTCAGCTGTGCCCCAGTTAAAGTTGCTGATTCTCTAAATCGCCCACCAGTAGCCAAACATAGCTTAATTACTTTGTGTAAATCGTCATGGTGCGGATGAGCTTCTGCTGCTTCGATTAGATACTGCATCTCTTCAACAGTAAGAAACTCCATTTCAGCTTCATGCAGCTTGAATTGACGAACGGCATTAAGCGGATTGTCGCCTTTCCATTCGTCCATTCTTTGAAGTTCTACAATCATCGCATTCAAGAGATCTTGTTCATTGTTGCAAGTGCGAAACGTCACTTTGAGTTTCTTGCCGTTTAGGTCGGCGATTTCGCCAGCTAATCTCGCAGTGCGGTATTCAGCGAACATCTTGGCCGTGAAATTATGGTAAAGCGGGTCGCCCATACCAAGCGCCATCACTTTGAGTTTATTGTAGGTGTATTTAGAGTGAGTGAGTGACTGGCCGTGGCGTGCTTGCCATAGTTCAAGCATATCAATAAGACTGCGACGTTGAGGTTTTTCACCAAGCCAAGGCTTATTGTCTACTTCCTGTAGCGTGTACTTTTCAAATGCAAGCGCTTCACCCTTGGTGGCGAAGCGCTTACGAACACGTTTGCCATTACGGCCTTGCGGGTAGAGGTCGCAAAGCCATGGTTTTTTGTTGCCGTCTTTTAAATTACGGACCGTCATTATATTTGTATGGCAACTTATTTACAGCGAATAATTGGAAATGCCCTTGCTTGAGGTAATCCAGGGTACTCAGAGAAGCACACTCGCTCACTATGGGAAGCCTGAAGTCCAAAAACTTCTTCAGTATGATAAAATGTATCGTTAGGGCCTATGTTTTTAATGAAGCCCCAACCATGTGTGCCTCGTCGATACTTGATATGTCCATATTTTCTTTCTTGAATAGGGTAACAAAGGGAAGAAAACATTTGAACTAATTGCTCAGAATTTGGACGATTTGAATAGTCGTAATCCAAGCAACTTTTGATAATGCCTAGTAATTGATTGCCTAACGGGTTTAAATGGCGAGATGTATCCATATGAAGGATTGGATCGATAGATTTCTGAGTATGATAGTTAATGACGATTTGGGCAAATTGCGATGTGAAAGGTGTTTTTCCTGTTAGTAGGAAATACATAATTGCACCTATTGACCAAATATCAATATGTTTTCCAGCTTTTGTTTTGTTTAAAACAATTTCTGGGGCCATATAAGGTAGAGCACCAACGAGTGTTTTTGAGCCAGCAATGGAGCTTTCAACATTTTCGGTATCAGAAAAAACCTCGTTGATTTCATCATCAACAAGTTTTGCAATACCAAAGTCAGTGACTTTAATATCTCTAAACTTCTCGCCCCCTACAATCATAATGTTACTTGGTTTGAGATCCCTATGGACGACGTCTGCGCTATGAGATGCAGCTACTGCTTTTGATAGATGATGTCCTATGAAGGCAACGAGACATGGATCTAAATATGAGAAATTATTTCTGAATACAGTGTTTAAATCTTTTCCGTCAATAAGTTCTTCAATTAAGTATTCGCGTTTATCAAAGCCAAAGTAATCTAGAGTTTTCGCCACGTTAGGGTGAATAACACGAGCACTACAAATTGCGGTACTTTTAAATCTCAGGCTAGCCGAATCATTTTTTGGTGTCTTTAAAGCGACTTTTCGTCCAATGTTTTTGTCTATCGCTGAGTAGACTTGTTGCATACCACCTTCGTCGATATAATTTTCGATCACGTATCGATCTGCAATGATGTCGTTAGGTTTGTGAATATGACTCATAATACTATCTCCGGATGAGATGAAGAAAACGAAACAAAGAAACGGTTATTGGCATCTCGAACAAATGTCAGGACGCATGCTCCATAAAGCACCTTACCCACATCTACAATTTCATTATTTATATAAACATGTCCTTCAACTTTAGTAACATAAAAGTCGTATCCGTTGTAATTGATAATAATTGACAAGTCATCAGAAATTTTAATTCTTGTTTTTGGATGAGCTTGGTCAATATTATGGGAGCCTTTCGGTGCAACAAACAAACCAGTATGTTTATTTCGTAGGAGCTCTCTTTGTAATTCAGCAACTAAACTGTTTGCTGAGGGTCTCTCCGTTTTATTTTCTGAAACACATTTATTTAAGAGTGATGTTAGCTTTGAACAAAAGCCAAGCTCAGCAAATCGAGGGCTTTCTGGTTGCGGATTAAGCGTTTTATTGAATTTACATATACCCGAAAATGCAAGTTTGTGTAAGGTCACTCCAAGTGCATAGATATCGACCGCAAATGAAAGTACAACGGAGTCTTGCGTGTATAATCCAAAGGCTTCAGGAGCTAGGTATTCTAATGTACCATGACCATTTACGGTTTGGTGCGGATCACCGATACGAGATACACCAAAATCAAAAATTTTAAGTACACCTTGTTTGTCAAATTTCGCATTATCCAACTTTATATCTCGGTGACATATTCCTGATGAATGTATATCACGTAGTCCAGATGCTAGCTGATAGGCAAGGCTCAAAAATTCTGGGCCATGACACTGACCTACTTTGCTAGCTAGATCTTCCCCATCTAAGTATTCTTGATATATTTCAATGTTAGTTTGGGTTTGAATAACGTCATACAATCCAACAACATGCTTAGACGCAATTGATTTGAGTAGGTTTACTTCCTCAATCGTATTGTTCTTCTTACTAATGGGGATTGTTTTTATTGCGACTTCACGATCAAGGAATATATCTCTATAAAGAGA
>NZ_JBFRSN010000024.1:0-19338 GCF_041473595.1 Vibrio sp. 10N.222.46.A1 | reverse complement strand
AGATTACCCCTACTCGCTTTACCAATATCTCGGTATACTCAGAGGTTATTTTTATCATTCATTTAAAAGAATCGCGCGAACCTGACTATGCAAAAATACGATATCAAAACCTTCCAGGGAATGATCCTCGCGCTGCAGGATTACTGGGCACAAAACGGTTGTACCATTGTTCAACCACTAGATATGGAAGTAGGTGCTGGCACCTCTCACCCAATGACATGTCTACGTGCACTTGGCCCAGAGCCAATGTCTACGGCATACGTTCAACCTTCTCGTCGTCCGACCGATGGTCGTTACGGTGAAAACCCGAACCGCCTGCAGCACTACTATCAATTCCAAGTAGCTCTAAAACCTTCTCCAGATAACATCCAGGAGTTGTACTTAGGCTCGCTTGAAGTTCTTGGTGTCGACCCACTTGTTCACGATATTCGTTTCGTAGAAGACAACTGGGAAAACCCAACGCTAGGCGCATGGGGTCTTGGTTGGGAAGTATGGCTAAACGGTATGGAAGTGACTCAATTCACTTACTTCCAACAAGTTGGCGGTCTTGAGTGTAAGCCAGTAACGGGTGAGATCACTTACGGTATCGAGCGTCTAGCAATGTACATCCAAGAAGTAGACTCTGTTTACGACCTTGTATGGAACGTAGCACCAGACGGTTCTAATGTGACTTACGGTGACATCTTCCACCAAAACGAAGTTGAGCAATCAACATACAACTTCGAACACGCAGACGTAGATTTCCTATTCACTTTCTTCGACCAGTGCGAAAAAGAGTGTAAAGAGCTACTTGAGCTTGAGAAGCCACTGCCGCTTCCAGCTTACGAGCGCATTCTAAAAGCAGGTCACGCATTCAACATTCTTGATGCGCGCAAAGCTATCTCTGTAACAGAGCGTCAACGTTACATCCTTCGTATCCGCAACCTGACTAAAGCTGTTGCAGAGGCGTACTACGCGTCACGTGAAGCGCTTGGCTTCCCAATGTGTAAGAAGGATAAATAATCATGGCGAAGAATTTTCTAATTGAACTGGGTACGGAAGAGCTTCCACCAACGGCACTTCGTTCACTAGCTGAAGCCTTTGCTTCTAACTTTGAAGCAGGTCTTAAAACGGCTGAACTTTCTCACGAAGGCATCAAGTGGTACGCAGCACCTCGTCGTCTAGCACTTAAAGTGACGGCACTGGCTGAAGGCCAAGCAGACAAAGTCGTTGAGAAGCGCGGTCCTGCAATTTCTGTCGCATTCGATGCTGAAGGCAACGCGACTAAAGCTGCACAAGGTTGGGCTCGTGGTAACGGTATTACTGTTGAGCAAGCTGACCGCCTGAAAACAGACAAAGGCGAGTGGCTTCTTTTCAAACAGGAAGTAGCTGGCAAACCTGTTCAAGAATTGGTGATGGACATCGCTGCGAAAGCTCTCGCTGGCCTACCAATCCCTAAAGCAATGCGCTGGGGTAACTCAGACATTCAATTTATCCGTCCAGTGAAAACACTGACAGTACTACTAGGTGATGAGCTTGTTGAAGGCGAGATCCTAGGCGTAGCTTCTGCTCGTACTATCCGTGGCCACCGTTTCATGGGCGAACAAGAGTTCACTATCGACTCTGCTGACCAATACCCTGCGATCTTAGAAGAGCGCGGTAAAGTAATGGCAGATTACGATGCGCGTAAAGCGATCATCCTTGCTGATGCGAAAAAAGCAGCTGACGCAGTTGGTGGTATTGCTGACCTAGAAGATGACCTTGTTGAAGAAGTTACCTCTTTGGTTGAATGGCCAGTGGTGCTTACTGCTAAGTTTGAGCAAGAGTTCCTAAAAGTGCCTTCTGAAGCTTTGGTTTACACCATGAAAGGCGACCAGAAGTACTTCCCAGTGTATGACGCTGATAAGAACCTTCTGCCAAACTTCATCTTCGTTTCGAACATCGAGTCTAAAGAGCCTCGTCACGTAATCGAAGGTAACGAGAAGGTTGTACGTCCACGTCTTGCTGATGCTGAGTTCTTCTTCAACACAGACCGTAAGCGCCCGCTGATCGACCGTCTTGCTGAACTAGACCAAGCTATCTTCCAGAAGCAACTGGGCACTATCAAAGACAAAACCGACCGCATCACAGAACTTGCTGGCTACATTGCTGAGCAAATCGATGCTGACGTTGAGAAATCTAAGCGTGCAGGCCTACTGGCTAAGTGTGACCTAATGACATCAATGGTATTCGAATTTACGGATACTCAAGGTGTGATGGGCATGCACTACGCGACTCACGATGGTGAAGACGAGCAAGTAGCACTAGCACTTTACGAGCAGTACATGCCTCGTTTCGCAGGTGACACACTACCAAGCACTGGCATCTCTTCTGCTGTAGCAATGGCAGACAAGCTAGACACTATCGTGGGTATCTTCGGTATTGGCCAAGCACCAAAAGGTTCTGACCCATTCGCTCTACGTCGTGCATCACTAGGTGTGCTACGTATCATCGTTGAAAACGGCTACAACCTAGACCTAACTGATCTAATCGGTAAAGCGAAAGAGCTACTAGGCGACAAGCTAACCAACGAAAACGTAGAAGCTGACGTTATCGACTTCATGCTAGGTCGTTTCCGCGCATGGTACCAAGATGCTGGTTTCAGTGTTGATATCATCCAAGCGGTACTAGCACGTCGTCCAACCAAGCCAGCTGACTTTGACCAACGTGTTAAAGCGGTTTCTCACTTCCGTGAACTGGAAGCAGCAGAAGCACTAGCAGCAGCGAACAAGCGTGTAGGTAACATCCTTGCTAAATTCGATGGCGAGCTACCTGCTGAAATCGATCTTGCTCTTCTTCAAGAAGACGCAGAGAGAGCACTGGCTGAAAACGTTGAAGTAATGACAGAAGCATTAGAACCAGCATTCGCAACAGGCAACTACCAAGAAGCCCTAAGCAAGCTTGCTGATCTACGTGAACCTGTTGATGCATTCTTCGATAACGTAATGGTTATGGCTGATGACGAAGCGCTTAAGAAGAACCGTCTAACGCTACTGAACAACCTACGTAACCTGTTCCTACAGATTGCTGATATTTCTTTACTACAGAAGTAAAACCAATTTGGAATAAATATTAAGGGGGAAGCTTTGGCTTCTCCCTTTTTTTTATCCAAAGCTAGTGTAAGCTCTATCTGGTTGAATATTATTGTAGATAGGGATATTACATGCTGGTTGTTTTGGTTGAAGATAATGAAATATTGAATCACCACCTATCTTCTCAGCTCAGTGAGCAAGGACATACTGTCCATGCAGATAGAACAGCTTCTGCATGTTTACAAACGATTCAAAAACAGTCCAATACAGATGTGATGATCATTGACCTTGGCCTCCCTGACTTTGATGGCATTACGCTGATCAAGCAAATACGTCGTAAAGAAATTGCAGTCCCAATATTAATCTTAACCGCACGTGGCAACTGGCAAGATAAAGTAGAAGGGCTTAACTCCGGGGCTGATGATTACCTTACCAAGCCCTTCCAATTTGAAGAGCTACACGCTCGCCTTGAGGCGCTTGTTCGTCGAAATCAAGGGTTTTCCGCTTCCCAAATCAAAGCGCAATCGCTCACCTTAGACACTCAAGCCAAACGTATCAGTTACGATGATGCTCTGATTGAACTTACAGCCTTAGAATTTCAAATATTCGAGTACTTAATTCGCCATTGCTTACAAATCGTATCTAAACAACAAATCGCAGACTCCCTTTATGCGCAGGGTGAAAATGTTCAGCTAAACAATATTGAGGTTATCGTTTCACGCTTACGTAAAAAGTTAACGCAATACACTCAAGCTAAGCTGATCAGCACCATTCGCGGGCAAGGTTATCGTTTTGAACTAGAAGCCAAGTAGTATGAAAAGACTGTACAAAACTCAGTTCAGACGTCGGACATTCGCCGTTGCTGCTTCCATTATGATTTCAATGGTACTCACTAGCGCCTGGTTCTACTACAACAGTCAAAAACACCAACTTTTTGAGTACTACTCGAAAAATACCCTTCGAGAATTGCCTGCTGTAATCAATGAACTGCTGTCTTCTGGGGAAATACCGCCATTGACGGAGTGGGATAGGTTCTATGCGAAAGAGTCTCCCAACACTAGCGTCACTCTATGTGATCACAACAATCAACAAGTATGGACATCAGTAAATATTGAAAGACGAGCTAAGCTGCTATCAGAGATAGGCGTCAGCCAATCTCAAGTCAACGAACTGTGTCATGATCTAAATTTCCCCATAGATACTATTCGTTTGGTTGAAAGATCGAATGGCGCCGCTTTTATTGTCCACACAATTCTCTGGAAAGGTTTCCAGGAAAAAAAAGATGGCAGAGTTATCTTTACCCAAAGGGTCGAAGAGAAAATAGAACCCATACATCAGTTAAAATACACCGCGGTTGGAGTGTTAGTGGTTGCGCTTGCTTTGATCAGTGCTCTACTTTTGGTTTTTTATCGTATTAGTTTTGCGCCGTTTACTCGACTAGAGAATGAACTGAATGACATAAAGCAGGGTAAACAAAACCAATTAGCCCAGTCATACCCTGAAGATTTACATAGCGTCACCAGTGCATTGAACGAATTGCTATACCAACAAAAAGAAAATCAGGAGCGTTATAAGCGTTCTCTCAATGATCTCGCCCATAGTTTGAAGACTCGCGTGACAGTTTCTCAAGCATTACTTGATGAAGACTCATCCAAAACAAAGAATGACCAAATCAACCAACAACTGTTAGAAATGGATAGCTTAATTCAGGCACAACTCAAAAGGGCTTCGCTAGGCGTTAAAGGTATAACGACTTCATCGACACCGATAAAACCAATCCTCGACAGCCTAGTAGGCATGTTTACGAAAATCCATGCCGACAAAAAGATCCAATTCATCACTCAGTTTGACGACCAACAGACCGTGCCTCTTAATAAAGATGATCTTATGGAAGTGCTCGGTAACCTATTAGAAAATACTTATCGGTTCGCACAAACCTCTATCGAATTCAAAGCCACTCAAAGCGAACAGCAGATCCTGATTGAGATCTATAATGATGGGCCAGTAATAGATAACTCGATCAGCCAAACCTTATTTCAACGTGGCGTAAGAGCCGATCAGAA
Source organism: Vibrio sp. 10N.222.46.A1 (assembly GCF_041473595.1). Classification (NCBI taxonomy): domain Bacteria; kingdom Pseudomonadati; phylum Pseudomonadota; class Gammaproteobacteria; order Vibrionales; family Vibrionaceae; genus Vibrio; species Vibrio sp. 10N.222.46.A1. The sequence goes on along the minus strand of NZ_JBFRSN010000024.1, from coordinate 14,225 downwards.
GACCCATGGTACAGGATTAGGTTTGGCGCTATGTGATGAGATACTCCATAGCTACAAAGGGACAATCTGGTTCGAGCAATCAGATAACCCATCCGTGGGTGTCGTTTTAAAAATACTGCTCCCAACAAGTTAAATTTGTAGGGCAGGGTTAAGAGTGAATATCAACCCTGCGATTGTTATGGCGACCGGATTCAGTCTCGTTACTCTGCACTGGGTTCGCCTCACCTTGTGAACTCACTGTCAGGTCTTCAATATTTACGCCTTGCTCTTTCAAATACCCAACAACAACATTCGAGCGCTGCAAGCCTAAGCTTAAGTTGTAACTATCACTACCTTTTGAGTCGGTATTCCCCGTGACGATAAATTCGGGAGTTTGATGTTCAAGTTTAGCTATAAGGTTTAACAATAAATAACGAGATTTTTGATTCAGTTCATCGTCATCGAAATCAAAAGTCACGCGAGCCAACACCTCACGAGCCAACTTACCTTCTACAAATTTAGTTCGACTCAGTAAGTATTGTGCGCAATCAGCACTTTCTGATACTTGAGTTAACTTATCTTGAATCAGATTTTTAATCGCTTGATTAGCTGTGCTTGCGTTCACTTGCATGAACGGGCCTTGGTGATACATCACTTTCTTCCCCTGACCGATCGTTACCGTCTTCTCAAGTTCAGAGTCGCCCATATGGCAGTAATGATAAAGTAGTTCGTTGGTATCTGGTTTTAAAGGGGCTGCCAGTATAGAAAACGACAGAGTAAATAAAGACATAACAGATATAAGCGTTTTCATTTTTGCTCTCTTAATAATATTCAGTTAATAAAAAGGATGTCACATACCTCTATTGCGCCAAGTGACCCACTTCTTCCGTAATTAATCCCAAAATTTTATTGAGAATGTCTTCCTTGTTTTCAGCCTTATAAACATTATCTCGGCCAACGCAATTACGCAGACCCACGTTTTTATTAAGTTCATAATCGAAACCAATCACAGCCATGCGCGCGTTCATTCGTTCACCATCAGGTGTCATCATTCCTTGGCTTACCCCGCCAATTACCTCTATGTCATCATGCGTATTATCTGCCGAAACTTTGCCGCCGTTGACCATATTGAGAATGTTGCTACACATACCTTTCGACACAAGCTTATTGGTTTGCCCTGCGTAGTGATTCCAATCTTCCCCATCAGACAGAATAATGATCAGCTGCTTTTGGTTCTTCGACATTGAAGTCACAATTTGCCCTGCACGAATAATGCCTTGCAGTGAAGCAGTGCCTCCCCCAGCTTTGAATTTCTTGACCTTTTTAGTGAAGGATGAAAAATCGGTGGTAAAATAGAGGTCGTAGAACCGTGCATCATCATCGCTATTAGGCACACGCGAGGCTTCTCCTTTAACGATAAATTGTTGAGCTATCGTTTTGTTAAAATTCACCGTATCGTCTTTATCGTATTCACCTTCTCTTGAAACTACCCGCTGATCGCGAACTACTAAGTTGTCATTCTTATCTTTATTGATGGTTCGGCGATTAAAACCGGTAAGTGCAACCCGATGAGGGTGCTCTGGATATAGATCGTTATACGCGCCGAGTTCATCAGCCACATCTTCAATAATGTCTTTCAGATCATTTAGCTTAGAATGCCGACCACCACTCCACGAGTCATTCATAGATTCTGAAAAATCGACGATAAAAGTAATGTCTATCGGCTGGCTTTGATAGCGTCGTGCTTTCGATGATCCCGTCACATTGAAGCTATCACCAAAGCCAGAAATCACATCGTTACCAGGAAACCAGGACTTGTGCAGTGTTTGACCCGCAACACGATATTCAAAGTAGCGTGCTTCGCCTCTTTCCGTAGCAGCAATACATTCAGGTATTTCATCACACCCTAGCTTCTTAACTTCAATATCTAGGATCGAGTCCATGTCATATAGATAATGCTGAATATAGCGCTCCGCCAATTGATGGTCTTGTTCATCTTTTGCTGATACCGCTAGAACAGCCGCTTCTGAAGCTTCCTCTAATCGAGCTTTGGTTTGTAATGCGCGGGCACCATCAGAACCAAGCATAAACACTCCAAACAAAGCTGGGATCATAATGGCAAACAGCATAGCTGCATGGCCAAACTGCTTACGCATAGCGTGTTTCATAACCTTTCTCTTCGCTCTACCTGCCGATCACGACAGAATCAGACATCACGTGAGTAAACTCACGCCCCAAAATACCACCAATCCAATTATCCGATTCATAACAAACCGTCACTCGGTACAGGGGCATTTCTCGACCTCGGTTAGTCACTACCGTCATGGACTCTAATGAATCAATGGTTTGCTTTATTCTGCAGGCAACAACACCGCGTTTTTCACTGATCGCGGGGTTGGGTGTACCCACTTGTTTGAAGCTCAACTCTTCCACCAACAACCCATAGTGTTCCCGTTCAAAATGACCAAAGGTACGCAGTAAGGAATGCTGAGCAATGATATCGATATCATCGACTTCTTTAGTTGTAAGCTGATAATCAGTATCATAAAGTTGGGTTCTCTCTTTAAGTACATTGACCAGTGAATAAGAGAGTCGATCGAGTTTTCCTTTCAATGAAAGCTTGATGATCACGTCACCACTGAAAGCAATCAATAAGCTGAAAAATACAGCGACCATGGCAAACTCAATACTAAAAACCCCCTGCTGCTTACTCTTCAAATTCCCATGCTTTAGGGTTCTAAATTTCAAATTTTGACCTTTCATATTCCTGCACAACAATCATCTCTCTGCTCATTAAATTCTGAGTCGTGAAGAAGTAGCTAAAGATAGGTGAAAAACGGTAGTTAATTCGATAAATGGCAAGCGCTGCGTTATCAGCATCACCACACTCTTTAAATTTTTGACTACCAGAAATACTGCATTGGTCTGTAATACTAGCTAACTCACTCAGGTTTTTAGAGTAGTGAATCGTGACTTGAAAATTGTCGCCATTAACAACCTGATTCCAGATACTGCCTTCTCGGTGCAAAACCTTATCTACCGTATCGAGATAATTTCCTGAGCCCTTTTTAGCTGTGCGAGCCACCTCTGAAACCGCCAAGTCGTTGATCGCCGAAATGTACGAGATATAGCTCATCTCAACCCACGCCATACACATCAACCAAAAAGCAAAAAAGCCCACCGCAAACTCTATGCTCGCGACACCCTTTTGCTTATATCGCATTACCCGCCTCCTCCGATAACGAAAGACCACTGACTGCCAGCGTTTGGCTCTCTAATGAATAAGGAGTGTGGTGGCGCAACGCCTGATAAATTTTTTGGATTTGGTGCTTGCTGTATCTTTCACTCAACACACTTTCGACAAACGGGTAGTGGCCCAACTTAGCCATACTCAACGTCAAGTTTGCCATCATCTGTTCGTTCATCTGACCGCGCTTATACAATGGTAATAAACGCTCCATAGCTGCTTGATAATGCTCTTGCGTAATATCGAGCACAGCCAAATTATTATTCACTGATACCGAGTCATAAAAATGCTCGCGCGCGCGTTCAAAATACCGACGAGATAGATCAAACTGATAGCTGTAACCATAAAACGTTCCCAGTAAATTCTCGGCTGCCGCATGTGTAGCATTTTCCACTAATACTTGTTTAGCACTACTGATCGCTGCTGGGTACTGACCTAATTCACCGTATGCTTTCGCTTGCATCAATAAACTGTTCACACTGGGTTGTGGTTTTTGAGTAACAGGGGCAATGTAAAACAGAGCCGACTCAGCATCGCCCATAGCTAAATATGTATTCGAGAGTTTTTCTCTCACTTCATCAGCGTCGTATTGCTGCAGCTGATTTTTATACAAACGGGTTAACTGAACGTAATTATGTGTTTTTTGATAGATAGCCTCTTTTGACTCATCTTTCTGCCAACTCGCTTGAGTTGAACTGCATGCCGCCAACATTAAAACTAACGTTAGCGCGATTATTTTCTTAAACATTAAGCATCATCCTCATTACCCCCGGAGCGGCAATTACGAATACAATTGGGATCAAGATAAACACGATCAGTGGAATCGACATCTTGGCAGCTAACTTCCCTATTTCTTCTTCCAGCTCTAGCATTTGCACTTCTCGAATATCGCCTGCCAACGTCGTTAACACGTTATAAATCGAGGATCCATGTTGAATGCTCTGCGTCAGCGTCATCACAAAACTACGAACTTCTGGTGATGGAACCTTGCGATACAACTCCTCTAAGGCATTTTCCATTCCGACCAAACGAGCCCGTTGGTTTGTCACCTCCAACAAGCTAGAAAGCTCTTTATCAAAGCTTTTCATTTCAATGGAGAGGTATTTCATTGATGCTTCGATTGTCATGCCGGTTTGGACGCAAATCGCCATTAGGTCAATCAGATACGGCATTTGACGAGAGATTCGACGTTGACGGTTTTTAGCCATCGAGCTCAAGACTAGGTCAGGCATCACAATAACCACCATAGCCCACCCCGCAGCTATCGCGATCCATGATTCAGACGAAACCTCAATAAACCAACACACGCCTGCAACAACCACTTGCCCGATAAACAACGCACTGTACTTCAGTGGCATAAACCATTGAGCCCACCGGATGTCACTCACGCCAGCATTAGCAAAGCGCACTGTAATATCACTTTCGGAGGTGACGAAAATAGTCGACATGGGCGTCAACCAACGATTCAGTTTTATTTCTGCCTCTTTTGACTGATCGGCCAATCGATGATGTTTCGCTAAGGCTGCTATACGGTGTTTTTTCTGAGTACACACGACTAACCAATAAAATATGAGCAACAAGCCAAATGCTACGCCGGCCCAGGCGAAAAATAACCCAACGTTCGAGAAGTTTATTGAAGAAGCCATTACTTCACCTTTTTCATTAACGCCCAGATGATCAGCATGCCGATACTTTCACTTGTGATGAGGTAGTAAAGAATCGGTCTCCCTTCTGGGTGGTGCATTACGAACTCAAAATTTTCAGGACTAAGAAACTGCAAAATAAACAGAAAGAAGAATGGTGTTGCTCCTACAATTTTTGCGGAGATACGAGCCTCTGAAGTAAGAGCAAACTTTTTTCTTTCTACAGCTCTCGCTTCGAACATTTGTCGATTCAGACGTGACATCACCTCTTTTAATTGCCCCCCTCTTTGCATGTTAGCTCGCAAGGTAATGACAAAAAAATGAAACGACGGATACGGAAAGCGACGACAAGATTTACGAAACACATCATCAATCGGCTCTCCTAAATTGAGGCGCTCGCTCATCAGCTTAAACTCTTTACCTACCTCACCTTCAAGTTTCTTCCCTACATACCCAATGCCTCGCCCTATGCTTTCACCCGCACTAAGGGAACTTGCCAGCATGTTCAACGCATCAGGGAAGGTTTCTTCAAAGCGTTTTTTCTCTCGTTTCTGTAAATGGAGATAACCAAAAAACCAAGCGATAATGAGAGTCAAAGGCAAAATTTCAAACCAAGGTAAGCGCAGTGACATTTGATTAAGAATGCCGATCGCAAGCAGTGCTACAACAGAAAAAATGACGACCTTACCTAATGCCATTTTTCCAAGTTGGCGCTGTAAGTTATCCCAACGCACACGAAGTTTCTGTTTGAAGTTACGATCAGAAAGACTGGCAAAATTAACCGCTTGTTGCGTAAAACTCAGATCGCTTTTCAGATTACCTTTCGCTTGCTGTGATAAATACTCATCAACAGAAGGAGCTCTATTCGGCTTAAGCGCTACAATCATGAGTATTGCCCCACCCAAAATAATCAACCAATACATGTCTCACTCCTATTGATTGAGTGTCATAGACTCAATCACTTGAGTTAACTTCTGCTCTACACCAAAGAAACGGGCTTTTTCATAAAGCGCAGAACGAGCCATAACACCAGATGTCACATAACTACCTCGAATGCGACCATCAGGGCTGTGAGGTGAAGTTTGGAAAGAGAACAACTCTTCTAACACCACGTTGCTTCCCTCAATACCGACCACTTCAGTGATATTCATGATCTTTCGAGAACCATCATGCAATCGGCTGACCTGAACGACTAAATCGACCGCGCTTACAATTGAGCGGCGGATCGCTTCTAAGGGCAAATTATTGGTCGCCATCATCACCATTGATTCGACACGAGCCAAAGCATCTCGTGGTGTATTGGCGTGCAACGTAGACATTGAACCATCGTGCCCAGTATTCATGGCTTGCAGCATTTCAAATGCTTCACCACCACGGCATTCACCCACAATAATTCGGTCTGGGCGCATTCGCAGTGAATTAATCACTAAATCTCGAGCGGTAATAGCCCCTGTCCCTTCAATGCCCTCATGACGAGTTTCCATTCGAACAACATGTGACTGCTGAAGCCTTAACTCAGCGGTATCTTCAATAGTGACGGTTCGTTCACCCTCTGATATATGCTGTGATAAAGCATTAAGTAACGTTGTTTTTCCCGATCCCGTACCACCAGATACAATAATATTGAGTCGGCAACGTGCAGCTAACTGAAGTAAACCTGCCATATCGGGAGTAAGAGACCCAAACTCAACTAATTCTTCAAAACCAATACTTTGCTTTTGAAACTTACGAATCGAGATTGACGTCCCTTCCAATGTGATAGGAGGAATGACAATATTCACACGGCTACCATCATCTAACCGGGCATCACAAGTAGGAGAAGACTCATCGACCCTGCGCCCAACACGACTAGCGATGCGCTTAGCAATATCAAGCAACTGCTTCTCATCGATAAATCGAACAGGTGCTTTCTCGACTAAGCCATGACGCTCAATATAAACCTGTTGTGGGCCATTGATCATGATGTCGGTGATCGAGTCATCATCCATCAACACCTGCAAAGGCCCGAGGCCAACTAACTCATGTACCATGCTGGTGACATATTCTGATTTTGCCAGTGATGAAATAGATAACTGATCTCGACTCACTAGCATATCAACTGCGCTAGCTAACTGAGCTTCTAACTCTAGACGCGGTAAGCTTTCAATAACACTGGCATCAAGTGCATCAAATATCTGCTTACGCAGTTGTAAATAAATGCGCTGTGCATGTTCCATATCGTCCCCTTACCGTTTTAACCACTGGAAGAATGAAAATGCTGTTTTTTCCGCAACTTTCTCTCCCATCAATAAGGCAACTAACGTTTGCAGTCCGTATTTCATTTCAGAACGTGATTCACTAAGCAGCTCACCTTGAAGTAGGTATTGATTAGCTTTGAAATCAAACACTAAATTCGCGTCTGCCTCTCGACCAAAATACTTAACTACATCCGCCTCACTAATTGACGCTGCGTTATGTGGTCGAGAGCGGTTCATTACCGTCAGTACGACAAGGTTGGGATAATGCACATCGATTTCAGAACGAATTCGATTCAGCTCTCTTAATGACGATACTGTTGCATCAAATACCAAGACTAAAGCATCTAGTTTCCCCACCGCTTGTCTAAACTCTTCATTGGTTGTCGCAGTGTGAGAATAGTCTTCCACGACAAAAGCATGACTTGAAATCATCTGCTTCTTTAAAGACTGGGTGTATTGGAATAACTCATCACGGCCAAACTCATCTGATTCCACCGCAAGAAGTGACAAATTTTTTTCAATATTTTGTACCAAGCTTGTCGCGATATCATTATCCACTCCTGTAGTAAGGGTGCCTTTTTGAACACTGCGCTTAGTAAACTTCTTAAGCCCTAACATCACGTCAATATTGCTGCCAGTGTAGGTATAGTCGACTAGCAAAGTACTCGCATTTTGATGCTTGGCCAAACGGCGAGATATCTCACACGCGACTAGTGAAGTACCGACCCCACCTTTCACGCCCATGACTGCTATTTGCTTGGCTTTACGATTTGTACTCACGCCTTGTTGTGCTGCGTGGTTACGGGAAACGTTGTGATAAAAATCGATCGTTTCCGCTTCACCCGCTGGCCAAAACAAGTAATAGAAACCCAACTGTCTTAAGACTCGAATGATGGATATGGTATCTTCACTGCCAATAATGATCACTGACACATGAGGAGGTAAGGTATGAGTCAATAACTGAGCATCAGCGACAATATCTTGGCTTTGATTTAATTCAACAAATACCACTTCAACATCTGGGTATTGCTCTAATCTAGTCACATTTGTGTCTTGGCTGGCGAACGAGCTAGGCTCATTCAACCCTTCAAATCTGAACGATTTTTGGATGAAGTCGCGGCATATCTCGGTTTGGAAAAGCATCGCACAACGATTCTGTTTCTCCGATTTTTTAGGTTCCGCACTGTTTAGTTTATTCACTAAATCAAACATCTGAAATTCTCTAACAGTTAGTAATTAGATTGCTTTGTGCGGGTTGACCATTGACTGCCAACGGCTCGTGTCCACATTGCACCCTAAGCTTCCATTCCCATACTCGCCGACCCGTTCCTGGTGGCAAATTTCTAGTTTGGTCTTATATGTTGTGACTGAAAGACTTAAGTCAAAGCGACTCTCTAGTGGTAACGGATCTGATGCGTTTGAGTTATGCTCATTTGGGCTATAACCTATTTGACTGTATTCAATCTGACTCGACATCACACCAGCTTGGATTAACTGGCTCACAACCTCTTTATAAAGCGCCTGATTCCCGCTCCCTTTGGTGCGTATTTTCCATTGCGCCACCTTTACATTTTTAGGGTAACCCAAGATAAACTCACTCACTTTTCTGGTCACCAACTGGGGTTGGTCAGAGCGAAGTTTAAGCTGATAAGTCACAGGAAAAACTTCAACTTCCGTTCCGCGAGGCTCCGATATACGGTCAACACACCCTGTAATAATGACGGCGGTAAACAAAGTAACCATCATTGATTTCATTGGCTAAACCCTCCAGCAGACAAAACTTCATCAGCCCACTTTTGTTGTGATTGTTCATAGCCACTGCCTAGTCCAAAAAAGCGCTTGAGCGTGCTAGTCTTTTTCATCGTCGGTAATTGGATCTGCTCCGCTTTGACTGGTTGAACTAAATTAACGGTCGCTACAATGACTAACTCAGTTTTACTACGTTCGGTTCCTGTATGGCGAAACAAAGCACCGATAATAGGTATATCACCAATGTAGGGAATTCGAGTCAGTGACTCTTTCTCTTCACTGTTAAGCAACCCACCAAGAACGAAGCTTTGTCCATCCCCCAGTTCCACGGTTGTCTGGGCGCGTCGTGTTCTTAATGCTGGTAAATCAAAGTTGTCACTGCTGTAACTACCATCTAGGGAGCTAACCTCTGGTGTCAGTGCTAGCTTAATTTTGTCATCTCGAAGCACCTTAGCCAGTAATTCCAGTCGCACACCGAATTCCTTATATTCAACGTTGGTTGCACCATCTATAACCGTCACAACGGGCAGTTCTCCACCCACTAAGAAACTCGCTTTCTCACCTGAAATCACCGACAAATTAGGTTCTGCTAGAACTTGACCAACGCTATCGGTACCTAAAGCTGAAATAACAGAGACAATATCGCTAGCACTAAAATGAGTAAGTTGATCCACAAATATGCCGGGCGTACCATTGCTGCCCATCTTGATGCCGAAGTCTTGCATAAAAGAGTGCGATACCTCTGCAATGGTCAACTTAACGTTCACCTGCTTAGTCGCTGATATTTCGATATTATTCACGACGCCTGCGTAATTAAGTTGAGTCATAAAACCCACATCAATGTCGTCACTCTCTTCATCACTCATTTGAAAAGAGGTTGAGTTCGCTGTTTTCCCCAAAAGCTCACCCACCAACTGGTGAATGTTATCCTTTTCCTGTTCATTAGCGACGACACCACTCAGAACAACGTTCTCACCGATGCCTGCTACAAACACTTCCGCATCGGGAAATAACACATCAATTTGTTGCTCTATTTCGCGATAACTTTTATTCACCAACAATAAGCGGTTAAATAATTCACGTCCTTTCGCATCAAATGCGATAAACGAGGCAGATCCTATATTCTTCCCAAACACCACGACCTTATTACTATCAATCACTTGGTAATCTGCAATATTCTTCCCTGAGATAAAAACAGAAGCGATTTCCCCTCGAATCGAAAAGGTTTTAGCTTCTCCCTGAGCTAAATTAGTCGAGCCTTGAGCCAAAACCTCGAATGGAAGCAGCAGAACCAATACTAAAGTCAACATTGTTGTTTTCATGGTTAACGCCCTACTCAAAACGGTATTCACGAATTCCACCAGTGCCGCCACTGCTTGGAATGATGTCTGAAGAATCAGCTTCTAGATCATCAGAAAATTCCTTACCCAATGATTTATGCACGGCCACTTCTGCAATCCGCTGTGCCACCGTGAGTTGTGCCAGTTGTTGATTCGTCACTTGTAAGATCAATGTCACCTGAGTCTCTTTTTCCAACGTTAACGTGCTCACTGCTTTTTCTGACGTCACCATGTCCAAAACCGGTATTTGAGCCAGTAATGGCACCATAGTGAGATGTTGGATATCTGACACCGTATCCTCACTTGATAAGTTCTGATCCGGCGTTGAAAGAACAGATATGTCGACTAAATCTCCGACTGCGATGGTGCCACCTAATACATCTCTTCCCGGTACCGTAACGTTATAAGGAACAAATCCAGGGCGGATCACCGCCTGTAAGTACTGACTGTCTCCGGGAGATGTCAACATATTCGAGTCCACCAGCTCATATGCGGCAATGTCATGCACTGCGAATTGAGGAGCATTCCAATCTAACTCAATGTTTCGATCGATTCCCAATAGCGCTGCACGAGCTTCAGGCAAGTACTCTATAACGAAGTCGCTACGCTTCAGCTGCTGACCTTTCACTGTCGGGTGAGTGAGTTTCCATACCTTAAAAGTCACTTCTATAATTGGTTCTTCAGGCTGAATGGGGAAAGTATCCATCGGTACATTCACCACACCATAGAGGCCTATAGATATAGCGAGGAACGCTAAGCCAAGAATGATTTTGGAGTTCATGATTCACCTATAACGATGCAGCTATACCTAGTAGGCTTCCTAAACAAATAGGCACCCCATAAGGAACACCTCTGTTTGTCCACTCAGAATTACCGGTTGTTTTTCCTAATACCCACTGAGTAATCGCTAGGGTTCCACCTGCAAATAAAATCACATTAACCGCCCACAACATCATATTGGGCGATACCATTAAACTGAATGCAGCCAATAATTTACTGTCTCCAGCAGCTATAACATTGAAATAAAATAAAACTGCGCCGACGGCTAACACTATGAAAAAGTTATAAAACTGCTCAAATTTTTCGGTTTGACAGATATAAAAAACACCCAAGAGAGCAACAGCTACCACCACTCCATTAGGTATTATTCGGTATCGGATATCTTGATAACTGACGATTGCAGCCATGGTGGCTAAGGGAATTAACCACCACAGTTTATGAGGCATTAATTAACCTACACTTGGCGACGAATTAGCGGCTTCAATATTATTAGTGATGGTTGTGATAGCACCTTCTAAAGCTTCACGAAGAGAGTCGTTAAATACAGCCAATACGATTGCTGACATACACACACCTAGGATTGCGTATTCAATCGCTGTAACACCACGTTGATCATTATTAAAAGATTGAATAAATAGCTGAGTTCTAACAAATAAATTAGTTAACATTCGTTTCTCCAAAAGATAGATAGGTTGTTTTTTCTTCGGAGGAAATAATATTCAGTGCGCTATTTTTGAGCAATCCAAGAGTGACCTTCCTCACATTGCTCTGACATTTGCCGTCGTTCTATTCAGTTTGAGTTCAGTTTAAAGTGAAAAAAGTGATTAAACGGGAGCGGTGAGAAGAGAAGTTTTTTCCGTGTGAGGGCAATTCGTGCTTTGCGCCGCAAAAACATTGCGGTATGTTCAAAGATTACCCACTGTAACCCGCCACGCTCGGGTTCATAAGATTGATCATAATCTACGAATAATAATCACAATGAATTAGGTATACGAAGCAATGCAATTCTCAAAGTTTGGTGAAAAGTTTAATCGATACTCTGGAATCACTCGTTTAATGGATGATTTGAATGATGGCCTGCGAACTCCTGGTGCAATTATGCTCGGTGGTGGTAACCCAGCCGCTATCCCAGCCATGCTCGATTACTTTAACCAAGCCAGTGCCGACATGCTCGCCAGTGGAGAACTCATTGCCGCCCTCGCCAACTACGATGGTCCACAAGGTAAAGACAGCTTCATTAAGTCGTTAGCTGGAATGCTGAAAGAGACCTATGGTTGGGACATCAACGAGAAAAACATCAGCCTGACCAACGGCAGTCAAAGTGGCTTCTTTTACCTATTCAACTTGTTAGCGGGTCAACAGCCAGACGGTTCTCACAAGAAGATATTGTTGCCGATCGCACCAGAATACATCGGCTACGGCGATGCGGGCATTGATGACGATATTTTTATCTCTTACCACCCAGAGATCGAACTGCTAGAAAACCGCCAGTTTAAATACCACGTTGATTTTGAACAGCTCAAGGTTGATGACTCGGTTGCCGCTATCTGCGCCTCTCGTCCAACCAACCCAACTGGTAACGTACTGACCGACGAAGAAGTGCGTAAACTGGATAAACTGGCGCGCGAAAACAACATCCCACTACTGATCGATAATGCTTACGGCCTGCCGTTTCCAAACATCATCTTTGAAGATGTGGAACCGTTCTGGAATGAAAATACGATTCTGTGCATGAGCTTATCTAAGCTTGGTTTACCGGGTGTACGTTGCGGTATCGTGATTGCGAGCGAAGAAGTAACACAAGCTCTGACTAACATGAATGGCATTATCAGCTTAGCGCCGAGCAGTGTTGGGCCGGCAATTGCCAATCATATGATTGAAAAAGGCGATTTATTGCGTTTGAGCAGTGAAGTAATCAAACCTTTCTATAAAGAGAAATCTCTACGTGCGGTTGAGCTTTTACAAGAAGCGATCGATGACCCTCGCTTCCGTATCCACAAGCCTGAAGGCGCGATTTTCTTATGGCTATGGTTTGATGAACTGCCGATTACCACCATGGAGCTGTACGACCGCCTCAAAGCTCGTGGCGTATTGATTGTTCCGGGTGAATACTTCTTTATCGGCCAAGAAGACGAGTGGGATCATGCTCACCAGTGCTTACGCATGAACTACGTACAAGATGATGAGGCGATGCAAAAAGGTATTGCTATCATTGCTGAAGAAGTGAAAAAAGCTTACTCAGAGCAGTAATCAGAGCTTTTAGCTTACCGTAGACCAAATGCAAAAAAGAGCACCGACCTTCTTCAAGGTACTGGTGCTCTTTCACTTCTACTTCCCGAGATTTATTAGCTTAAATGAGCTAATAACGCTTAACCTTCTAGAAGACTATTACCATTAATAGCAATCTTACGTGGTTGCATCGCTTCTGGGATTTCGCGTTCTAGGTCGATGTGAAGAAGACCATTTTCCATGCTTGCCCCTACCACTTTTACGTAGTCTGCCAGTTGGAATTTACGCTCGAAATCACGCTCTGCGATACCTTGGTATACGAAGGTTTTCTCTGCTTCTGCTTTACGCTCACCTTTAACAATTAGCATGTTCTCTTTCTGAGTAAGATCTAATTGGTCATCAGCAAAACCAGCAACGGCCATAGTAATACGGTAGTTGTTCTCGTCTTTTTGCTCGATGTTGTATGGAGGGTAACCGCCAGAAGAGTTCTTCGATGTGTTCGCTTCCATCATGTTGAATAGACGATCGAAGCCGATTGCGTTGCGGTAAAGTGGAGTGAAATCTACAGTTCTCATAATGCTATCCTTTTAGTAAGCAATAGTCTTAGCTGTAATTTTTACTGAGATCGAACCTGTGAATTATTCAGTAAACAGCTAAGGGATTCAATTCGCATTCCACGGGCTTCACCTCGTTTGGTGACAACTCTGGGACATGACAATGAATCAATTTTTATATTGTGTGCCGCCAAATTTATCCTCTATTGAGCGATACTCTAGCAACGGTTATGAAGGTTCTGTTTCTTCTCTTGTAGAGCAAGACAGTCATCCTCTTCACAACTAGATATGTGGATTGAGCGAATCAGTTTCAAGCGTTTATTTTCAATTATTTTTCCAATCCAATATTTTTCAATCACTTAAAAACAAAAAAGACCGCCATTTTTGGCAGTCTTTTTAACAACAAATTTAGTTTTTTGAGACGAAGCTATTTCGTTTTAGTTCAAAGAAGAGGCGCGGAGCATACG
>NZ_JBFRSN010000023.1:0-2438 GCF_041473595.1 Vibrio sp. 10N.222.46.A1 | reverse complement strand
TAATTGATACACAGTACTGCCGGTGGTTACAACATCATCAATTATCGCGACGTGAGAGGGGATATTTCCATGAAAGTCTTGTTTTCTAAGCGTAAAAGCACTCTTTAGATTGTGTAATCGCGCGGATTTAGTTAGCCCTTGCTGAGAAGCTGTTGAGCGAATTCGACGGAACAGCACCTCATCTTTAACGCCAAGTTCTTGAGCTGTGTAATTAGCGAGCAGCTGACTTTGATTAAAGCCACGATGAATATATCGACGCCAATGCAGAGGGACACTGGTGACCATCGAAGCAGGATGTTCGATACGTGAAGCTAATAGCTTTGACAGATCGCGTGCAAACCAAAACTTATCGGCGTACTTCATTTGCTGAATGTAACGTGCTGTTGGAAAGGTGTAGTCCCCAACACAATAGAGACGATGCCAAGGTGGAGGCTGTGATAAACATTGCCCGCACTGCTCTACTGTGAGCAGCGTTTTTAAACCACATCGTCGGCAGCGAGGAACTGGATCAAAGAGTTTGAGACAATAATTACACCATCTAGGGTGAGTATCGCTGTGCGACTTATCTAGCTTACACAGGTCGCATTGAGGTGTGACCAGACGTGGTGTGTGTTTTTGTAGCCAATCGGATAACATAGCTCGTGATGCTTTTGGGTTATGGTGTTCCTTTTACTCACAATACTGAAAAGCGCGGATTATCGCTGATGGAAAAAGTAGGGAATATCGAGAATGAGTGACACGTTATATTGGCATGTTTCTGGGCAAGGGCCTGATTTAGTGTTGGTTCACGGCTGGGGAATGAACGGTGCGGTATGGCAACAAACCGTTGATGCGTTAGAAGCTGATTTTCGAGTGCATGTTGTTGACCTTCCTGGCTATGGACACAGTTCTCATTGCCACGCTCAAGATCTTGAAGAGATAGCTCAGCAATTGTTGGCCGAAGCTCCAAAGCAGGCTATTTGGGTCGGTTGGTCACTGGGTGGCTTGGTCGCAACACACATGGCTTTGCATCACTCAGATTACGTAAGCAAATTGGTGACTGTTGCCAGTTCTCCTAAATTCGCCGCTGCAAAAGAACCCGTGTTATGGCGAGGTATTCAGCCAAACGTATTAAGCGCATTTACCGAACAGCTGGTTAAAGATTTCCAAACCACTATCGAACGCTTTATGGCACTGCAAGCCATGGGCAGCCCTTCTGCAAGGCAAGATGTAAAACAACTCAAGCAAGCGGTACTGTCTCGTCCGCTTCCGAATCCTGATTCTTTATTGGCCGGCTTAAAGATGCTGTCTGATGTTGACTTGCGTGAACAACTGCCGGAGATTTCAGTGCCTATGCTGCGTTTATACGGGCGACTGGATGGATTGGTGCCAATCAAGGTAGCAAAAGATCTGGGTAGAGCGCTGCCTCATACCGAGCAATATATATTCACGCAGTCTTCACATGCGCCGTTTATGACAGAAGCCGATGCCTTTTGCAGTGAACTAGTTAGCTTCGCGCAAAAATAATCACTAAATTTATTGCCGGATTGGTCGATATATAACCTAATACCAATCACTGTAAGTGTTCAAAAATAGCGTAGGAAAAAGGCTTGAGAACAAGGCTGCTTTTTTTTGACAAGTAGTTTTGATAAGTAGTTATTCTACAATCAAAAGTTCTAACGCCGTTATCGAGCATTTTAACAAGCTAGGATGAGCAGTTATTTACTACGATTGGTATAACACCAAGGCATTGCATGATACTCAGACCTAACTCTCTCATGAGTTGATTGCGGTAAGTTGGGCTATGCCTGTTGTGCTGACTCAGTACGACAGCGTTATGGCAACAGAGATGGGCGATTCTTGAGGAGAGTTCGCGATGATTGTGTCACCTGCAACTGCAGTAAGTGTGCCACTAATCGCCCCGTCCGTTAATGTGCAAACAGAGCAAGTTGCGCGTGATAATAGAGTCCGAGAACCTGTTGCTCCCGCAGTAGCATTGGCGAGAACCAATGCAGAGCGTAAGGTAAAATCAGACGATAAACGAAGGCAGCAGTCGGCTTGGGATCCTTCAGACCATCCAGGTTATGAAATGGAGAACGAGTCAGAGGCCAATTCGGTTAGCCATGAAAAGCCACAAGATCCTTTTGACAGGCTGTTCAGCTTATTGGCTCTGAGAACATACAGTGCTGATCAAGGAAAGGGCTATACCATGCGTTTCCGCCTGCCAAAGCATGTTTTAGATGCGGCGATTCAGGAGGGACAGATGGAGAAACGACGTAAGGTCATAAAATATCATTATGGTCATGCTGTTGCGCCTCATGCTCCATCAGAGATGTTAGTCGTATTATAGTTATACTCTTCATACTTGAAGCTGCAGTGTTGTTAACTGCGTAAGTTCACCCTAATCACATAGAACCTCTATGCTCATAGGGATGAACTTACTTGTTGCCTAGCTGCAA
>NZ_JBFRSN010000022.1:0-10711 GCF_041473595.1 Vibrio sp. 10N.222.46.A1 | reverse complement strand
ACCTAGTGCAGCGCTAAAACCATTCGCATCAAACTGCTCTCTAAAATCACAAACAAGAACTTGGGACTCACGACCAAGCAATTGTTGGCCTTTTTTGACTGGAGCATGAATCACTCCTTCAAACGGAGTTCCACCAATCTGGAAGATGCTCGGAGTGTACGAATTTTCAAGGAAGGTTAAAACAGCAGAGTTTTGCCAATCAAAGTCGCCATCAAAGACCACACCGTAACGGTGACCATTGTGTTGGGCAATATTAGAAAGTGTATGCAGAAAAGTATTGGTTGGGTTTGTCATAGTTAGCGTCCAGATTCATCTAAACACAGTTTATCACAGCCAAATAAAAAGCCGCATAAAGCGGCTTTAGAGGAGTAATGAAAGTCGTGACTTAGTCTAACTTAGATTGTACGAATGCTAGGATTTCTTCCATTGTTGTATCATCAACTTTCTTAAGATTTAACGCCAAGTTTGAACCCTTACGGCTATATGACGCTCGACCTTTAATAAGTTCAACTTTTGGAGAAGCTTTCTTCGCGGGTGCTGGTGCTAGTTCGAGCACCCAACCTTCTAAAGTCTCTGTCACGTCTTTTGTTAAACGAGTTACGCCTTGAGCTTCGCTGCGCTGCCACACAAAACCTTCAGAAGCACCACACTTGGTCAGTAATGTTTGTTGCTGCTCACTAGTAAGACCGCTAAATTGTTTGTGTAACTTAACAATAGTCGGACGGCCAAGATCGCTCACATTTGGGTAAGCTTGTAATAATTCAAGTGGTAAAGCGGCCGCTTTCAACGCGCCACTCACCAAAGCTTCACTGCACTGGAACATTTTAGCGAGTGCTTTCTGGTCTTCAGCTTCGCCTTTATCAAGCTTCGCTTGCATCTCCTTCCCCTTCTCATAGAGAGAAAGTGGTTTATGAGCGTTAGCTACATCTGATAAAAACTTAGCATGTTCGCCGTTAATGTTTTCAGCGACATAGATCAAGAACTCTTTGTCAGCCAAAATACATGACATACGACGACGGCTACCATCAAGAACTTCAATCTTGCCGTCTTTGTTCTTACGGCCAACCGCTGGATATTGCTGGCCGCGCTCTTTAAGCGTAGTTAGTACGTCAGAAAGCGCGTGCTCATTCAAGAAAGACTGCTCACGAGCATTCTCTTCAAAAACAACCGTTCGTGTTGCTACATCAGCGGCTGGAATTCGAACCAATTCAAATGAAACTAAATCTTCACCCGCAACAGAAAGCTCAATCACTTGAGCTTGCTCTTTTACCGCAGTTTGAGCTTCTTGTGGCGTAGCTACGCGACGTTTGTTTGCTTTACCAAATAGCTTTGCATTTAAGTCAGATGTTTTAATTGCCATTCTTGTTATCCCTGATTAAGTGAAGGCCAGTTGCTATGTAATACACGCTCTAATTCTAGAGCACTTTTTTGTACTGCGTCTTGAGCCACAGCCAGAGTTTTCTTACCGCCCTCAAAGTCGCTTACCGTCAGATCGAAAACCGTGCTGTAAGTGTCAGCACAAGTTTCAAAGGCGCGGCTTCTTGGAATCGTGGCCATCATTACTTGGTCATTCAACAGGTAGTTCATCTCAGTCAGAACTGATACCTGCTTTTTATTGTCGTCTTCAAACATCGTTGGCATTAGACGAACGAACTCAAGCCCTTTCCAATCGTCCGGGAACATTTCATAAACCGTTGGCAAGTGCTGGAAGAAGTTAACCGTTGAAGCCCAGTCCAAACGCTTGGCTGCACATGGTATTAAAAGTGCGTTCGACGCGTACATTGCATTCCACACTAACGGGTCCACGTGTGGTCCAGTATCAATCATGATCACATCAAAATCATCGGCGATTTTGTCGATAAGCTTTTCTTTCAAAAGACGAACAATATCAAGTGACTGATCTCTAGACAGACTTTGCCATGCTTCAGCGTTAAACATCGCATCTTCTGGGAAGGCTGAAATAGTCTTCAAATTAGGATACTGAGTTGGCAACAGCACGTTCTTACGCAAGAATTCTAGGTCAACATCCTGCTCTTCTGGCACATTATCCAACATGATATCAACTGCAGAATAAATGCTGTCATGCTCTGCACCACTAATTTGTGGGTTTAAGAACAGACGCAAAGAGCCTTGTGGATCCAAGTCAATCAAACAGATACGGTAGCGCTTGTCCAAATTTAGAGATAAGCACGCAGCTAAGTGAACTGCCGTCATTGATTTACCCGTACCGCCCTTTTGGTTTTGTACGTTGATAATCCATGGTTTGTTGTCAGCATGCTGCTTACGTTGATGGAACTTCGGCACTTCTGCCGCGTCCATCAACATGTGAGCTTCTGTCAATGAAATCGAGTAGTGATTGGCATTGTTCTTTGTAAACTGATGGCCATCAGCTTCAAGTTTAGTGATCGCTTCATCGAGTTTACGACGCGTTAAACCAGAACGAGTCTCCATCATAGCTTTAGACATTGGAGGGAAATGTTCATCACTTCGCTCTTCCAAAATAATCTCAATTCGGTCAGCCTGAACTTGTTGAGTTTGTTCGGCTAGCTGATAGAGCTTATCAATCGTTTGTTCTCTTTTCATTGCCAGTTTCCGTAATGATTAACTAAGTACAAATTGTACAGCGATTAACAACAAACACAACAAAAACATGAACATGCATTTATGAGTAAACTCACATAAAATAGACAGTGTTTTTACAATTTGATGAAACATCACCTCAGAGTAATACTGAAAGTCATCATTTTCATCATGCACAACCATGTTATTTCTAGTGCACATTTAAAATGTTACAGCATCACTTATTTACAATGTAAATGAAATTATCGCTAAAAAACTGCGGAACGATTGAAACACAACTATAGATTACGGTTGGTGTGATTTGCATTCGAATTTATAGATTTTCAATTCAATAAAAATTAAAAAACGCTCAATGGACAAAAAATTCAAAACAGAAGAGAAGAGGAGGTGCAAAAAAAACAACAGAGGATTCTAACCTGAGCGGAAGAATGATCATGGAACATATCCAGTGTAAGATAATTAATAACACCCAATTATGAAGCATGATCAAGGCGTAAACTTAGCAATATTGATCCGAACAACTGCACATTACAAATGATCAAATTACGGAAAAATGATCAAGTAAATATCGTTCCGGAAGCATGTAATTTAAGAGCTAAGTTACGGACAAATGCTTTTGCAATGGGGATTCAACGCCTATAAGGGCTCAATGATTGAAAATTCAATCTACACTGACCGAGAATACGCAAACATGACAATTTCATGATCATGCTTCCAAGTTAACTCCCACCTGCGCTAAATACATCAAAGCTATCCATTTTCAACAGATACAGATTAAACTTTATCCTAAATAGGGCGGGAAGGATAAAAAGTACCATCACTTGATCATTGTTCCTATAGATTGGCCATCATAAATATCCACATTGATGTGTATGAAGTGACTTAGAAGATGATGTTGACTTCCGAACTGTGGATAAGCTGTATAAGTATAATGATCATGCTTTCAAGCCAATAATGATCATGCTTACAATGACTTAATGATCATACTTCTGACGCTCTGTGATCATGCTTTCTTTGATTTAATGATCATAGTTTCGGGGTTTTTATGATCATGCTTTCCAAGGGGTTTTATTTTAAACTTTTAAATTCAGCAACTTAAAAGCAAAGAAACAGCCAGATCATTAGATCACTTAATCATTTAAGATCATATTAATCAAAAAGATCAGTTATTTAAAAGCTAATAAATTCTCTTTATTTATGATCATTCTTTCTTTATCATTCAGGAACTATAGTGAAATTACGGTTAGTGTGATACGGATCAAAAATGAAACCAGAAGAGAAATTGTTAATTAAGGCACGAAGCCACAAAGATGGTCATTTATTTGAGGTATCTGAAACAGCCGTTGAATGGATAGAACAATATCAACACTTCAAAGGTGTCACCAAAAGCATTGTTGAGCTTCTTAACCTAATTTCACTTCGTGGGTTTAGCAGCAAAGACGGTTACGTTTCCACTACCGAGATTATTGAATCAACCGATGGCCAAGTTACTCGTGCAGCCTTACAGCAAAGGTTAAGAGCTGCGGTCAGTATCGGTCTTTTCAGGCAAATTCCGGTTCGCTTTGAAGAAGGTCTTGCTGGTAAAACTATGCTGCATCGCTTTGTTAACCCAAACCAATTGATATCAGTACTGGGTGCTACTAGCTTAGTGACAGAAAGCGTGAAGCAAAATGAGAAGCAAAAGCGATCTAAAGCTCTAGCTCAAACCAAAGTCAACAAACGCTTATTGAATGAACACGGACTCAATACCCCACCAACGATGAAAGACGAAGCCGATCAATTTATTGTGTCGCCAACCAATTGGGCGGGTATTATTGATCAAGCCTTAGCGCCCCCTAGAACGCGCAAGAGCTACCAAAAATCAATGGTTTCGATCTCTGGCACTCGAGCGGTGATCGAGACACGATCTTCAAAAAACATTATGACGGTTGATGATCTGATGACGCTATTCGCGTTATTCACGCTTACTGTTCAATATCATGATCATCACCAAGATGATTACCATCTAGACGCGAAACACACACCGAACAAAACACCACTTTACATCACGGATATTTTGTCCTTGCGTGGCAAGAAAGACAGCGGGCCGGCACGTGATTCGATCCGTGACAGTATTGATCGTATCGAATTTACCGATTTCCAATTGCATGAGCTCACAGGCCGTTGGCTTAGCGAGAACATGCCAGAAGGCTTTAAGAGTGATCGTTTCCGATTCCTAGCTAGAACCATTACCGCATCGGAAGAAGCGCCTACAGAAGGCTCTGACGGCGAAATTCGCATTAAACCGAACCTATACATCCTGGTTTGGGAACCTTCGTTCTACGAAGAGCTGCTGACGCGTGACTATTTCTTCCTATTTCCGCCAGAAATCCTGAAGCAACATACCTTGGTCTTCCAAATGTATTCGTACTTTAGAAGCCGCATGGCACGTCGCCATTCAGATAGCATGTTGCTCAGTGAGCTCAACCAGAAATTGGCGCGTAACATCGATTGGCGTCGTTTCTCGATGGATCTGATCCGCGAGCTCAGAAAGTTAGGTGAAGTAGGGGATCAAGAAGATACCTTCCTGGTTAACCTTTGGGGTTATCACTTAACGATCACCGCGTTGATCGAAAAAGGAAAAACGACTGATTATCAGGTTGATATCAAATGTAATGTGGAAGAAGTCTTACGTTACTCAAGAGCACGCACCACCAATGCAGGCAAGCGTAATATGGCACCAACGTTACCGAACCCACTGCGTAATGAAATGGTGTCTAAGCAGAAATTGGAAGAGTTGTCTGAGATTATCGATGGTGAGTTTGAGCCAATTCAGCGCAAAGCACCGTCGCCAAGAGGCAAATTGGGACGTCGAGTTAAGCAGCGTAAACACTCTGTTGAGATCAACGCTGACGAGATCATGATTACTCTCTCTAAATATACCTCTGCAGAGGCTCTAGAACGCAGTATAACGGCTTTATCTGCTATGACAGGGCATTCACATGCTTCAATCAAAGAAGAGTGTTCTGAGCTCATTGAGAAGCTTGATTGGTTGAGAGTAGGGGAGGACGTTATCCCATACGAAACACTGAGTCGCTTGATTGAGCTTTACAACGACCGTGACAGCACCAGCAATCGACACTTGTCTATTGAGCGTTTGATCTCTGGTTTAGCTGTGCGTCGTAAAGTGTGTAAACAAGTTCACGAAGGTCATTTAGACGAAAACGTGTTCTTAGCGCTCGACGAAATGGCGATTGGCCACTAACCACTAACCACCAATCACTGTCACTGCTCAGTTGTAAGAAGCCCGTATTTACGGTCGACGAATGGATAGTTTGAACACATTAGGTGCTGATTAAAACCGCACCTAACGCTGACAAATTGATGACAATGTAGCGCATCCAGTTGATTATTATTTATCCCGAATAGACAACCTTTTGTCCTTTCTTATGATTAATAGATTGGCTCATATTTTGTTACATCATACTGAATAGATTTTTGCGAGTTCCTAAGGGACTCGCTTTTTTTTGCCTGCAATTCGGCTAATCATTAACATTCAAAAGCTTACCATTTAAATTCTACAGCTTATGGAGTCCGTTCCTGAAGCATGATCAAGGTGAGATCATGCTTTCTACGGTGCTTATTTTTGATGGGGTTCAGCTTTGATGTTTGATCGAACAGGGGTTGAACAAGGAGTGGATCAGTGCAGTTGACGTAGAGCCATACCTTGATCATCGTTCTGGTGTTGACTTGCCATAAAGCGTACATGCGATTCGATCAATTTTTCTGATTCTTCTTTCCAGCGCGGTTCTTGTTGTTGGTTGGTAAACTCCAAAGCCAATACACACAAGTGCTGTAGCCGCTGTGTACACCACTCTTGTAAGTCAGGTTCTGATTTTGGATTACAAGACACAGCTTGAAGCTTGCTATAGGCAAACATCAGGTATTGGAAAGCTTTTTCCTGATGGTGCGAGCCACTAAGTTCGTTTGAGATAGATGGTGGGCTTGGTGGTGGAAGCTTTGTCGATGCCGTCAGAATTTCATCTTTATATCGATAAAACGTAAAGATTCTCAAGCATCCGTCTAACCAGCATGCGATGCCTTTGCTCTGTTCATCCGTGATCAAAGGCCCCCAGAGTGCATCTGGAGGCGTTAAGATCAAAGGCTCTAACTTCTCCACTTGATCATGCTTTCGGTCTTTGTACCAATTTCCGATCCGCTCTAACCAAGTGTCTAGTTCATTCATGCAACGTTATCCCACTGTTTAACATAGTGATTATCTGAAACTTGCTTGATCTCATGCTGTATTTCACTGCTTTGTTCACGAATACGATCAGCGTCTATTGAATAGTTTGGCTCATTTTTCACGAGTTCGCCAAATGGTAGATCAGGATCGGGCACAGCAGAGATCAATAACTTAGTGTATGGGTGTTGTGGGTTGGTTAAGATCGACTGGGTTGATCCCCACTCAACGATCTGTCCCTTGTACATCACAGCTGTCTCTTCTGCGATGTAGTGTGCTGTTGCGAGATCATGCGTAATGTACAAAAAACCTATCCCTAACTCTTTCTTCATCCTCTGCATTAGGTTCAAAACACCGAGTCGTATTGAAACATCCAACATCGAGGTGGGTTCATCGGCAAGGATAACCTCAGCACCGACTGCGAGTGCTCTGGCTAAGTTTATGCGCTGTCTTTGGCCTCCACTGAGCTCATGAGGGTATTTGGTGAGAGTTTCGATGGGTAACTCCACCAGCGTTAATAACTCGTTGAGACGCTCTGCGAGAGCTTGTTTCGTAGCAACTTGCTTGTGGATCTTAAGGGGCCGTGTTAAGTGGTGTTCAATGGTGTGGGTTGGATTGAGTGAGCCAAATGGGTCTTGAAATATCATTTGCACGCGGCTTCGGTAATCCAAGATATCTTTACGACTTTTTAAGGTAGAAATATCTCTGCCATTGAACAGTATTTCTCCCTCTGTTGGCGGATACACTTTGGTCATCAGTCGAGCGCAGGTGCTTTTCCCGCAGCCTGATTCGCCAACTAGTGCCAATGTTTTACCTGCATGTAAATCAAAACTCACCCCATGCAGTGCTCTAAAGATCTCTTCTTTGCCAAATCCACCACCAACAGTGAATTCTCTAACGAGGTTTTTTACTTGAAAAATAGGTTGTGACATGGAGCTCTCCTAGCACGCAGTTGCGTGAGCGTGTTCGTGAATATTGGGGAAGGAACTCCATAGCTTTTGGGTGTAGGAGTGCTGAGGGTTATTGCGAATCTCATGGGCTTGGTTGACTTCAACTATCTGTCCATGACGCATGATGGCAATTCGATCGCACAGTTGGCTCATTAGTGCGAGGTCGTGGGTGATAAACAATATTGAGAAACCAAACTCTTCTCTGAGTTGGTGTATTTGCTGCAGAATTTCGCGCTGTACAACCACATCCAGTGCCGTGGTCGGTTCATCCATGATAATCAACTTAGGGTTGAGCGCGAGAGCTATAGCAATCACCAAACGTTGACGCATCCCACCGCTAAACTGGTGCGGGTACTCGGTTAGACGGTGGCGAGGGATATTGACTAGGTCGAGTAACTTTTCGGCGCGATCTTTTGCTTGCTCGTTGTTCATGCCCTTGTGGTGGCGCAATACATCGGCAAACTGTTCTTCAATGGTCAGTACAGGGTTAAGCGAGTTCATCGCGCTCTGGAACACCATTGCGATCTCACTCCAACGTAAGGTGTTCAAGTGGCTGTCCGATAAGCTCAGCAGATCTTGCCCGCCAAACAGTATTTGCCCGCCAGAGATGAAAGCCGGTGGCTTATGCAGGCGGTTAATGGCAAATGCGATGGTACTTTTGCCACACCCGGATTCTCCCGCTAAACCAAAAATCTCGCCTTGGCCTATATTAAAGCTTACGGATTTTACGGCATTAAAATCGCCGTCATCGGTAATGTAATCGACACATAGATTCTTCACTTCGAGAAGAGGTGTCTCTGAATTTTCCCTAGACATGATAAACACTCAGTTATAATATTGATAACTATTATCATTAACATGTGTTGAATTTAGTGGAAGAGAAGAGCACAAAAAGAATGAAGTGACTCGAATTATTTTTTGATTATTTCATGAAGTTTCAGCGGGAAATAGGAAATGAGAACGAGGAAAATGAGAGGTGGATCAAACCACATTTCTTATGGGGAATCTTTTAAATGTAATGGCAGAAAATGGCTTTGGCAAAGTTTAAATGAGGCATTTATTAATTAGCTTTGTGAAGCGTCGGAATCATCACATTTCAGTACAGAATTGCTTAACAAGCGAAATAGCATTTGCTACAGATTACCTGTCCATTACATGGTGCTTTTCGGAGGAAAACATGTCCATTAATTCTATCAACCATGATGAAATGACAAATATTGCAAATAAGTGGGATGCTGAAGAAGAAGTATCTTTCAAACCAGAAAAGAAAATGAAATCTGCTGAAGCTCGTCGTCGTATTGAAGCTCTAAGAGAAATTAGAGAAAGCGGTTTTAGCCTGGAAGAAGCGAGGGAGCTAGGTCTAATTCATTAACAATCCCCATTGCATTTAGAAGGGTGGCGCACCGCCACCCTTTGATTTATATGCCTTTTTTAAAGAAGTTTGTGCTTTTTATAAGTAAACCATGCTCCTTGCCTCTCACCATTTAAATCCATTGTCCTTCCTCTACATTATTTGTTCTCGACTAAAAACATGCCCTTGGCATACTCTTTAACTAAGTTGTTTGACAGTTATATGCAACGCCACTAATTTTAAAGTTAAAGCAAAAATATGCGATGTTGTTGGTAAGGAGAAGGCTATGTCTAATTCGGTGGCTAAAGCCAAAGAAGTGCTGTTCTATGAACCTGAAGATCCAAACGGGTACCTGTCAAATTTTGCCGCTTGTCCTATCAAAATCGACGATCAAGTTTGGGCAACCAGCGAGCATTATTATCAAGCGATGAAGTTTGCCTCTCAAGCGCTGCGTAACACCATTCTCGAAGCCTCGACTCCTGCTGAAGCATTCTCTTTAAGCCGTGATTATGAAGACCAAGTTCGGGAAGATTGGTATGACATTCGTGTTGAAGTGATGCAGTTCATTGTCACAGAGAAGTTCAGGCAGAACCCACAGTTTGCGTTGTTTCTTACTAATACCGGAGATTCGGTGATAAAAGAACATTCGCACAAAGACCACTTCTGGGGGGATGGTGGCGATGGAACCGGCGAGAACCATTTAGGCAAGATTCTGATGGCAGTACGACAAGAGCTTCGTACTCAGCAACTGCATTTGATTGCTGCACACTAATCCATTTACCTCCGTGGTTCCAAATTAAGTAGGTCGATTACAGGTAAACTCTTTTAGCCCTTAAAGATGAATTAAAAAAGGCCGCCCTACTTAGCTTCTGTGCTAATCAGGGCAGCCTTTTAGGCTTAAGAGCGAGTTAGTCATCGAAGAGAGCTAAATTACGATACCTAAGCTATACCTTTATGCGAAGGTTACAACTGATGCTGTTGCTATAAGTAACTCTGTACGATGTCGTTGAGCTGACCATCGTCTTTCATTTGGTCGAGGCGCTGGTCGATGAAGCTTTGCAGTTTAGGATCCATCTCTGGGTCAAATGCTAAATGGATGGGGTAGTTATTAATCACTGAGCCAAACTCTTGCATCTGGTAGTCATCAATACTGAGTTTCTGCTCATTTAGGTTGTATTTGATTCGAGATTCCATTTCAACAAAAACGGTATCACCCGGAGTTCGGTTTAATACACGAAAAGCCGCGCTGTAATCTTTAACTCGAATCTCGTTAAGCTTACCTTGTTGGATATAAGGCTCTAGATTTGGATATTCAAACCCCACCAGCAATACAACCGCTTTTCCGTTTAAATCATCGATAGTGTTGAACTCAAATGGCTTCTTGCCGCTGCTAAGTAACACATGTTTTACATTGTAAATCGGATCTTTAGACAGGTTTACAGATTGGATATTTCCCCAACTTGGGCTGCCATAGGTGACCCAGTTTGGATTCTCTCTAGCGTCGAGCTTATCGATCATTCGGTTGAAAGGGTAGGTGTGGTAATCGATCTCGTATTGGCTGTCGTCAAATACGGCTTCAACAATATCCGAAACCATTCCTCTGTGAGA
>NZ_JBFRSN010000021.1:0-6343 GCF_041473595.1 Vibrio sp. 10N.222.46.A1 | reverse complement strand
GCCTGAAGCTTCTCGTGAAGAGAGGCAACTGTTCTGGCACATCGGCGGTAAACGTAAAAGTTGGAAGGCGTTCAAATTCTCGGTTTTCGAATTATCCGACGCTGAGCGACAAGCCTTAGCTGAGCATTCAGATACGCTTGCTCAAAGCTCTGCGCAACTGACTCATTGCGGTATCTTGCAAGAGATCGGTGATCACGAAAGTGCTGCCGATTACCTATTAAGTGAAAAACCACGCATTCCAAGCAGTGACCTTAATCGCTTTCGCCATCCTCGAACGGTGGTGGGGAACATTCAAAGTATCTACTTTGATTCCCAAAGTCGTCGTAAAGAACCGAGATATAGCTTTAAATCGCCAATTCAACTCACATCACAAGATAGCCCAACAATAAATGGACACACTGTAGACATATCAAAACGTGGCCTAAGCATTACCCTTGAACACCCAATGGTACTCAAGATTGATGATCCGGTTGTGGTGAATTTTAATGAACTGCAACTCTATGATAAAAACTTGCCATTAAGCACAGTGCCTTACCATGTAATTCGTGTAAGCCCGAACGGTTGCAATGTTCAATTGGTTATCACCGAGAATGCAAAAACAATGCGTACCATCGCCTTCCTCAATGGGCTTATCGATCAGAACCAAAGTAAGCTAAATAAGAAGCAAGAAATACTGCCCACCGATTCACTGCTTAAATCACTGCACACTGTTTTGCTTAACAAAATGGTCAGTAATCCAATTTTCATTGATAAGCCGGGCTCAACGTTGCGTTGTAAGCTCATTGGTGTGAACTTCCCGCTGAACAAGCATCTAGCGTTACTCGCTAAACTTGGGCACAACCAAAAGTTTTCACTGGAACCGATTTTCAAAGGTCACTCTAATTCACTATTAGCTGAGCCACTGAAAAGAATTGAAGGTGCAGAGCCAAAACATCATGACGTATACATTGCTGCGATAAAGTTTGGTAACAAGATTCAATCTGTACATACGAAGTTGGTGAAAGACTTTGCATCTACGAAAGAACGTATCTCGTTCATTAAGAAGGCACAAGATCTGGGTGATGTGTATGTACTGCGAGTCACTACCGCCCCTATCTTTAATCCATTAACAAGTTTGTTCCAATCAGACTTAGCCGAGCTTTCGCGCATCAGTATGCACCAAGCGAAGAAGTTAGAGAGTGAGGTCACCGCTTTTATTGGTTATGGTGAGATAGAAGACATTACCGATGAAGTATTGATTCGATTAGAACTCTCGCACTAAATAACCAGATCAACTTACCGGTTTGTCGACTTATCGGATTTAAAAATAGAAAAAGCAGGCTCATCACCTGCTTTTTTGTATCCGTTATACCGCCCTAAATATGACTAAGGCTTCGCTTGCCAGCTAATTTTTTGCTGCTTAGCTAATACACCTGACAAGATACAAAGCACCCCACCTAAGCCAGCATAACGCACAGCAGTTTGAGCTTGTTGTTCAACTTTCGGTTTTGCATGGTAAGCAATCCCTAAACCGGCAGAACCCATCATAACCAAGTCATTGGCACCATCACCCACGGCAACGGTGTTATGCAGTTCCAGTTCATACTCTTCAGCAAGTTCTACCAAGATATCCGCTTTGGTCTGTGCGGAAACAACATCGCCTAATACTTCACCCGTCAATTTACCATTGACGATCTCTAGCGTGTTTGACTGAGCGTGGTCAAGATCAAGCGTATCTTTCAGGTAGTCTGAGAAATAAGTAAAACCACCCGATGCAATCGCCGTCTTCCAGCCAAGTTTATTCAGAGTATTCACTAGCTCAACCAAGTCTGGCATGAATGGTAATGACTGGCGCACTTGCTCCAGTATCGACTCATCCGCACCTTTCAGTGCCCCAACGCGTTGGCGTAGGCTCTGTTCAAAGTCGAGCTCGCCTTGCATCGCACGCTCTGTTATTTCAGAAACTAACTCTCCGACTCCTGCGAGCTTTGCTATCTCATCGATGCATTCAATTTGAATTGCTGTGGAGTCCATATCCATCACGATCAAACCTGGCTTAGATAAGTCTGGGACCTCGCTAAGGCAAGCATAATCAAGCTTCAGTGCTTGTAAAATTTCTTCGTGTGCCGGGGTTAAGTTCCCTGACATCAGTGCCACTTCGTAATGTCCCACCTTCCACGTATTGAGGATGGTGTTGTAGGTACCAGTGAAAAAGTCGATGTCATCAAATGATTGTGGAGATAAGTACTCACCGAACACAATCCAATTGGCTTTAGATTTTGCGAGTTGAGAAGCGAAACGTGTCTCGGGGAGTCGGGTTAATAATGTCGTATGCCTTTTAATCGGCAGATATTTCTGAGCGTCCATGTGTATGATTCCTAATTAACTATGCTAAACGTTAACCTATTGCAATTTGAAAACGCAAGTCTCAATATGTCTTAATCATAACATTTGTTTATTTCAGGCTTCGTGAAACATGAATGAATCATTGTTCTCAATACGTAACGCTTTACGAGTACTAGCCCTAATTCTGTTGGCTGCTATGTTCGTGGTAACCATTAAAAACACAGTAGTGATCAGTAAAGGTAATGAGAAGATCCAAGCAAAACAGTTGGAAACGCTGACCAAACTACTGATCTCACAGGCATCACTTTCAGCCAGTAAGATGATCACTCAGCAAGACCAAGAGCGCCTGCTAGAGCTCACTAACCAACTCTCTCAGGATCGATTGGTATTTGATACCACCATCTACGATGCAGAAGGGATTCGACTGGCTTCGAGTGAAAAAGCGCTCTCGGTACGCGAAGTTCTTGGCTTAGACACACCTCTTTCAACGGCAAGTATCGGCAGGCAGCAACTCGTTGAACCTATTTACTCTCCAGAGAGTACGATCATTGGCTTTATCCGCGTGACTTTTGAGACAGGAAAAATGACAGCTATTTCTGATCATCACTACCGTAAGAGCGATCGCTACATGATCGGTATGGTCTTAATGGGATTTGTCAGTGGCGTGTTGTTCATCATGCTTATTCGTAAAAGAAAGGCTAAGTCTGGGGAAAACTGGCTGCTTAAAAATGTCAGCTCTTAACGGCTTAGTTTAACAAATCCAATAAAAAGCCCCGAAGCTCAGGCAGCAACGGGGCTTTTGTTATCTATTAAACTTTGCGGTATCTATTAAGCTTTTTGAAATCTATTAGCAGATTAGTCTTGGTCACCAAGCAGCACAGAGTCGAGTGCGATAACCATCATGTCGTTGAAAGTCGTTTGACGTTCATCTGATGTGGTTTGCTCACCAGTTTTGATGTGATCAGAAACAGTACAAATAGTCAGAGCTTTTGCACCGTATTCAGCACATACACCATAGATACCCGCCGCTTCCATCTCTACGCCGACAATGCCGTACTTGTCCATGACTTCGAACATTTCAGGATCTGGCGTGTAGAACAACTCAGCCGAGAATAGGTTGCCAACCTTTACGTCTACACCACGCGCTTTGGCTGCATCTTCTGCCGCACGCACCATTTTGTAATCCGCAATAGCCGCAAAGTCATGACCTTTAAAGCGAATACGATTCACTTTTGAGTCGGTACACGCACCCATGCCGATAACCACATCGCGTACTTTGATATCTTCGCTCACTGCACCACAACTGCCGACACGAATGATCTTTTTCACACCAAAGTCTTTGATCAGCTCAGTCGCGTAAATAGAACAAGATGGAATGCCCATACCATGCCCCATTACCGAAACCTTACGGCCTTTGTAAGTACCCGTGTAACCAAACATGTTACGAACATCGCACACTTGAACCACTTCTTCTAGGAAGGTTTCAGCGATGTATTTTGCACGTAGCGGATCGCCGGGCATTAGAACTACGTCAGCGAAATCACCCATTTCAGCATTAATATGTGGAGTAGCCATTGAAAATATCCTTAATCTCAAAACAAAAAAAAGAGAGAGGTTTCCCTCTCCCTTCGTTAACTATTATAGAAAGCTTGTACCGTGTCCCATTGGCGATGTGCCAAAGTAAGACGCTAAGCTTTGACCGATATCAGCGAAGGTATCGCGACGGCCAAGAGAGCCAGCAGGAACCTTGTTTCCGTAAACAATCACAGGGATATGTTCACGAGTATGGTCAGTACCTGGCCATGTCGGATCACAACCGTGGTCAGCAGTTAAGATAAGTACATCATCTTCTTTCATCATATCGATGATTTCATTGATACGGCCATCGAAGTACTCAAGTGCCGCTGCGTAACCTGCAACATCACGGCGGTGACCGTAAGCTGAGTCGAAATCAACGAAGTTAGTGAACACGATAGTGTTGTCACCCGCTTCATTGATCGCTTCTTTAGTCGCTTCAAATAACGCAGGGATACCTGTTGCTTTGGTTTTCTGAGTAATACCACAACCCGCGTAGATATCAGAGATCTTACCGATTGAGTGAACATTACCGCCCTTCTCATCAACCAACTTCTGAAGAACTGTTGCCGCTGGCGGCTCAACAGAAAGGTCACGACGGTTACCAGTACGTTCGAACTGACCTTTACCTGGGCCAATGAACGGGCGCGCAATAACACGGCCGATGT
Organism: Vibrio sp. 10N.222.46.A1; assembly: GCF_041473595.1. NCBI lineage: Bacteria > Pseudomonadati > Pseudomonadota > Gammaproteobacteria > Vibrionales > Vibrionaceae > Vibrio > Vibrio sp. 10N.222.46.A1. The sequence continues at coordinate 1,775 of NZ_JBFRSN010000021.1, read as the reverse complement.
TGTAGTCTTCTAGCTCTTCACGAGCAATCTGACAAAGGTCTAATAAGTTCTGTAGACCGAATGTCTCTTCATGACATGCGATTTGGAAAACAGAGTCTGCTGAAGTATAGAAGATTGGCAAGCCACTCTTCATGTGTTCTTCACCTAGGTTATCTAGGATTTCTGTACCCGATGAGTGACAGTTACCTAAGAAGCCAGATAGACCTGCACGCTCAAGGATGCGATCAGTCAGTTCTTTTGGAAAGCTGTTTTCTTTGTCGGTGAAGTAGCCCCAGTCAAACAATACCGGTACACCTGCGATTTCCCAGTGACCTGATGGCGTGTCTTTACCAGAAGACAGCTCAGCAGCGTGACCGTACGCGCCAATGATTTCAGCATCTGCATCCATACCAGGAGCAAAGCGACCTGTAGACTCTTTGTGAGCCATAGCTAAACCTAGCTTAGACAGGTTTGGCAGCGTTAGTGGACCTTTACGATCCGCATTGTCTGCAAGACCTTGATCACAATGGTCAGCAATGTGACCCATAGTGTCTGAACCTACATCACCGAATGTGTCCGCATCTGCTGTTTCGCCGATACCGAATGAATCTAAAACTAAAATAAATGCTCTTTTCATTTTCTTCACCAACTTATTGCTCTTTGCACCAGAACTCTGTTTATCGGCATACACAAGGTATGCCGATACCTGTTATTTACACGTCTTCAGAACGAATCTGACGGTAAACGTCTGGCGTTGCTGTATATTCTCCACCCACAGTGATTGCATTTTGTAATGCTTTTGCAGCTTCTTGCCACTGTTGTTCATTGCGAGCATGAATCATTGCTAATGGTTTATCGTCGCTTGCTACTTCACCAAGGCGAATGAAGCTATCAAAACCGACTGCGTAATCAATGCTGTCTGTTGCTACGCGGCGACCACCGCCCATACCAACGACAGCCATACCAATTGCACGCGTATCCATCGCCGATACTACACCGCTTTCTAGCGCATACACTGGTTTAACAATTTCTGCTTTTTCTAGGTAGTTATCGTAGTTCGTTACGAAATCAGTTGGACCACCAAGGCCCGCTACCATTTTACCGAAGCACTCTGCTGCTTTACCGTTATCCAGTACTGCCATCAGCTTTTCACGCGCTTCGTCTGAATCTTTTGCAAGGTTACTCAGAACCAGCATTTCAGCACACGATGCCATCGTAATTTCTAGCAAACGAGGGTTACGATATTCGCCGGTTAGAAATTGAACCGCTTCACGTACTTCTACTGCGTTACCCGCTGAAGAAGCCAGAACTTGGTTCATGTCCGTTAGGATTGCCGTTGTTTTAGTACCCGCGCCGTTTGCTACTGCAACGATAGATTTTGCTAACTCTTCAGACGCTTCGTAAGTCGGCATGAATGCGCCTGAACCTACTTTTACGTCCATCACTAGAGAATCAAGACCAGCAGCCAATTTCTTAGACAGAATTGAAGCTGTGATCAACGATATGTTGTCGACTGTTGCCGTGATATCTCGAGTCGCGTAAACGCGCTTATCAGCTGGCGCTAAATCGCCAGTTTGGCCGATGATCGCTACGCCAGCTTCTTTGGTTACAGCACCAAACACATCGTTGGTTGGTGTAATATTGTAACCAGGGATAGATTCAAGTTTGTCTAGCGTACCGCCAGTGTGACCTAAACCACGACCAGAGATCATTGGAACGAAACCACCACATGCTGCCACCATAGGGCCAAGCATCAGAGAAGTTACGTCACCAACACCACCAGTAGAGTGCTTATC
>NZ_JBFRSN010000020.1:0-8812 GCF_041473595.1 Vibrio sp. 10N.222.46.A1 | reverse complement strand
ATAATCACACCATCTTTAGTGATACGACCATCTTTATGTGCAAGGAGTTTTTCTTTATAGAAATCGGGTAGGGTTGAGTGCTTGATGTCAAAACGTAAATGTATCGCACTCGATACTTTATTGACGTTTTGACCTCCGGCTCCTTGAGCTCTGATCGCGGTTAGCTGGAGTTCCCAGTCTTGAATTGAAACAGAGTTAGATATTTGTAACATAAACATCCATTTTGAACAGTAATATGGGGTCATGATACTGAATATTGGGTATGGTATCAGTAACTTTCTTAAAGAGTGATAGTAGTGATGAAAATTGATTTAACGGCATATGAAGGATTAATCTTTGATATGGACGGTACGTTGATCGATACAATGCCAGCACATGTAAAAGCATGGCAGCAAACGGCGGAAGAGTTCGGCTTTTATTTCGAAGCGTCTTGGCTGCATAGCTTAGGTGGAATGCCGAGTTATAAGATCGCGGGTGAGGTAAATAGTAAGTACGGTTTATCGCTCGACCCACAAGCGGTTTCTACGTTTAAAATGGCTTCGTTTGCAGCTATTGAAGACAAAGGAGATATTATCCCTTGTACGTATTCTCTTTTGATAGACCATCTCGGTGACAAGAAGATAGCTGTTGGAACGGGCAGTCAACGCAAGAGCGCAGAACAACTGTTAGATAAAACGGATATCTTGAGTAAGTTGGATATCTTAGTGACAGCGACAGATGTGAAGAATCACAAACCAAACCCTGATACTTTCTTAGCTGCTTGTTTGGGTATGGGTTTGCAGCCAAAGCAGTGTGTTGTGTTTGAAGATACTCACCTTGGTAAGCAGGCAGCCCATGCTGCGAATATGGATTGCATTCTGGTAGTCGAAGGGAATAAGCTTGAGTTCTACCCCGCACCGAATTGATGGTTAAGTGAACGACTCTAGAGTGAAATGAACAAGTTAGCGGGGCGGTGGTGCGACTCAGGCTTCTGCTATGCAATTTCGCTCATTTCGCTATCAAGGAACAAACATACACTGTTTCTACCTACTGCTTTTGCTTCGTACAGTGCTAAATCAGCGCACTTATAATTGAGTGCTGGTTCACTTGTTAGGTTGGTTATTCCGCCACTTATTGTAACGACGTTGTCGAACTCGATACTGATCGCGATTCTCAGCCTATTAAGCACATAGTCGGCTTCTTTTGGTGTCGTGTGAGGCAAGATAACCCCAAACTCTTCTCCACCAATACGAGCCACGAAGTCGGTATCTCGACATTCACGTTGCAGTACCTGTGCTACGATTTGAATCGCTTTATCGCCATAATCATGTCCAAACCTATCGTTAATGCGTTTGAAATGGTCAATATCCAATATGGCTAAGCAAGACTGCTCGCGAGTAGGGTAACGACTAACGCGAGAACACTCGTCACGAAGCTCCAGGTCGAACTTTCGTCTATTCCAACAGCCAGATAGTGCATCTTTTTCGCTAAGGTTTCTCAGTTTATTCTCGAGCTCTTTGCGTTTGCTGATATCAACAAATGATGCAACATAAAATTGAATCACATCTTTTGAGTCTTTGATGGTTTGTATTCGAAGAATTTCCGTGATGAAGGTGCCATCCTTTCGTCGGTTCACCACTTCGCCTTCCCACATCCCTGTCTCTTTAATAACGCTCCACATTTTAATGTAGAACTCTTCATTATAGCGGCCAGCGTTAAACAATGAAGGCTGTTTACCTTTTACATCTTCTAACTCGTAGCCACTGACACGGGTGAACTCTTGGTTTACTTTTATGATTCGGTTATTTTTGTCTGTGATTAATAGGGCAGACATACCATTCATTGCTGCTTTGGCGAGTTGGCTTTCGATACTGTTCTTTTTATGATTTCTGTTCCACAGTACGAAACCTGCAGAAATCATTGAAATCAATATCGAGAGTATGATTATCTGAACGACTATGGCGTGATTTTCTTGTTGAAACTGAGTGTTAAATTGATGTTCTTCAATATGAAGAACCATATAGATTGGTCCTTCAAACTGCTTAATTTTAGGGCTGATGTCAGAGTGAAAATACCAGTTTTTACCATCAAAATAGCTGGATGAGGTACCGCTTTGAATATTCTGCCACAGGCCTGGGGCTAGTTTTGCATACGTCTTGTCTGAACGTGATTCAACCATATGCCCAAATGAATCCTCAGGGTCGGGCCCCATGATGACATGACCCGATTTGTTAAGAATGACCGGAACTGTCGCTGATGTACCTATCTGGTAATGTAAGCGATCATAGATCTCGCGCATATTTAGGTTAGCAATGAAATAGCCAATAATGTGCTCCCCTACAGTGACAGGCGTCATAATGCGAAGTGTCGGCGAAAAGGGGCGAATTAACTCTCCATTTTCGGCCTCAAGATCAATGCCTTTAGCGCTTACCTCTCCGATCGATAATTCTTGTAGCACTTTGTAGTAATCGCGAGAGGATTTGTTCTGTAACTTGTGGTCTGCGACGATAGTTGCTTGACCATCCTTGTAGTTGACGCGGAAGACTTCGTTGGCGTCTAGATCTAGGAAACGTAGTTGAGAGTAGTACCGTTGCCCGTTTACTAATACTACCCAGAGATCTTGAAGTGCCTGTTTGTTAGCAATCGAAGGTTCAGCAACTGCACGGAGTAGGGTCTGTGAAGCGGCAATAGAGGGAACCGCGTTTGATATTTGCTCAACAATAATCGCGAGTTGATGAAAGCTGTATTCGATTTGGTTTTGATTCGACTGTTTGATGTTCAGCGCATGCTGAGCTTCAACCCGTTCAAATTCAGAGTTTATATAGAGAGCAGGGACTAATCCTAGGACAAACAGGGTACATAGAAATTGGCTGATTAGTTTTTTTATACTCGTATTCATCACTGTCCTCGAAAAATCAGCGCAATACTATATATTTTGTAGGTCTATTAATGTGATCTTGACCCAAAACTTATAATCAGGCGTGCATATAATTTTGGTTTCAATGAAATTTATTGCATTTGGGGTGTTAATTAAGCAATTAGGTATCAGAAAGTAGACCTGTCCGTAAATATAATGGGGAGCATAGTACGGACAGGCTATTCTAGATAAAGCGGATTTTTAGCCTATGTCTTGTCGTAATTAACTTAAACCAACGATGTTTCCTTTGCTATCAATGTCCAACGACATAAAAGCCGGTTTATCAGGTAGGCCTGGCATGGTCATTACATTGCCGCACAGCGCGTAAATAAAGCCAGCACCAGCACACAGTTTTAGCTCCCTAACGGGTACGTCAAACTGAGATGGTGCACCTTTTACGTGTGCTTCTGTCGAGATCGATAGTGGTGTTTTTGCTAAACAAACCGATAGGTCGTTATAGCCATGCAGTTTGAATTCGGCCAGTTGTTTTTTAGCCAGTGGAGATAGCGAGATACTTGCTGCGCCATAGCCAACTTCAGCGACGGCCATCAGCTTTTCTTCTAGGCTTTGCTTTGAGTGATACAAAGGCTTAAATTCACTCTGTTTTTGGCAAGCTTTTACTACGGCGTGAGCCAATTTAGTCGCCCCTTCGCCACCCTGACCAAATGCTTCGCTTACTTCAACGCTAACGCTTGGGTCGAAGTCGGTGATCATCTGTTTCAAAGCATCGAGCTCTTGAGCTGAGTCTTGTGGAAATCGATTGATCGCAACAACTGTAGGCACTTGGTATTGCTTAACGTTGTTGATGTGCCATTTAAGGTTCTCAAGCCCTGCAATGAGCGCGTCTTGGTCATCATTAAAGATTGAATCTGGTAGCGGAGTTCCCGGTCTCAAATCGTATAAACCTGAGTTGGCTTTTAGACCTCGTAATGTTGCGACAATAACAGCACAATCTGGCTTTTTGTTCGATGCTTTCACTTTGATGTTGCACGCTTTCTCAAAGCCCATATCTGAGCCGAAACCGCCTTCAGTCACAACAAAATCACTCAGCTTTAACGCAATCTTATCGGCAATAATAGAAGAGTTACCGTGTGCGATGTTAGCGAAAGGCCCTGCGTGAATTAGGGTAGGAATCCCTTCAAGGGTTTGCATCAATGTTGGCTCTATGGAGTCTTTCATTGTGACGGTCATAGCACCTGCTACGTTGAAGTCATCTGCGGTTAATGGCAAGCCTTGGTTGTTGTATGCGAGTACCACTCGCCCGATGCGCTTTCTTAAATCTTGAAGGTCATCAGTTAGAGCAAGAATAGCCATCAGCTCTGAAGCGGCTGAGATGTCAAAGCCGTCCTCGCGCTCAAAGCCATTAATTGTTTTGCCTGCTTCGTTCTTGCCAACCGTGATCATACGCAGTGCGCGGTCATTGTGGTCAAGTACACGTCGCCATACTATTCTGCGTGGGTCGATATCCAGAGCTTTTAAGCCTGAGCGAGCCTCAAAGGCTTCTAACCCTTCACGTTGCTCATGATACAAACGAGCGTCAATAGCGGCAGAGGCGAGGTTATGAGCGACTGTTACGGCATGAATGTCGCCAGTCAGGTGAAGGTTCAATTGCTCCATTGGGGCAACTTGTGAATAGCCACCGCCAGCTGCACCACCTTTTACACCAAATACCGGGCCCATTGAAGGTTGGCGAATGCAGGCTATAGCGGATTGGTTAATCTTTGCTAGGCCTTGCGCTAATCCGATAGTGGTGACGGTTTTGCCCTCACCAAGAGGCGTCGGTGTGATGGCCGTAACCACGACTAATTTACCATCTTGTTGGCTAGCGAGGCGTTCAAGTGATGTGAGAGACACTTTAGATTTGTATTGCCCTAATGGCTGATGTTCGTTGTGGTGCAGGCCAGCTTGCTTGGCAACCTCACTGATGTTTTTAAGGGGAGTAGAGCGACAAATATCAATATCAGACAGCATATTTGATCCTTATATCAGAACCGAAAGGTGGTACGTAAACGTTTGCGTGGCGATAGTACTGTATAAATTTGCCAAGTAAAGGCAAACCACATCAATTATGTGCTGGAAGATAACAGATCTAAAGAGTCATTGCGCGAGATCAAATCTTAAACGAGCAAAATATTCGATCTGATTACCTTCAGTTACGGCTATATTGGTGTTGAATACAAAAAGGGCTGCATATAGCAGCCCTTCAAGGAATGGGTAATCTAGCTTGGCGTTAACCTCTAAGAGTTAACTACTTAATGTGGTCGATTAACGATCCCAGTATGTTTCTTCTAAGCTATCTTCGCGTTCAGGTAGTGCACGAGAAAGGCGAGGAGAGTGCTGAGTCAACACTTCATAGCTTACACGGTTTGCGTACTTACAAATTTGAGACAGAGAAGAATACGTTAGACACGAGTGCTCGTGCTTTTCTGAGTTTGGAACATTCACGTGGTGGTAGCTGTTTGCTGCCATGTCGTGTAGAAGTGCAGAAAGTGCACCATCACCAGCACCATTGGTGTTTTTAATCTCGCGCGGGCCACCAAGATAAGGGCCAATGTGAGAGTATACTTTTACCGGGTCTTGACAGTCTTGCTTACGCATAGCACGGCTGAACTCGAATTTATTGAACTCAGGGATGTTACCCGGTAACAATGGCAGAGTGGTTTCGCGTTTCGCAGGCTCGTCGGTGTAGCCAGCCATGTATAAACCGATAGGGCCAGCAGTACAGAGAACGAGGTCAACCCATTCAAGTGCTTTGTTAGCAGCTAGAAGCGGATCTTTTTCACCCGTTAACGCCTCACCTTCGTCTTCGTTCATCGCGACGATGGTTACGTTTTCTTTCAGATATTCTTGCCACCATTCCGCATTACCTTCGATCACGTACTTAGTACCAAGTGTTAGTACAACTGGCACATTGTGCGCTTTCGCGTATTCAATCGCTTTTTGTACCGCTTTTGGCATCGGATCTTCAGGTTTGCCGCGCATTAGGTATGACGACACAACCAATGCTGATGCTTTCTCGAACACTTTTTCAGGAACGCTTTCAGGAAGCAGTTGGTTCATGTGGCCTTCGTTGATTGCAAACGTACGTTCACCATCTTCAGAAATAAGCGTGTAGCAACGACCAATAGGACCATCAACCGTTTGAAGGTGATTTAGATTCATACGAGAAGAAGTGCGGCAAAGGTAACGATAACCAAATGAGCCAACTTCAATCTTCTTAGACATAACGCCAAGCAATACAGATTTACTGTCTGCAAGTACGGAATAGTTGTGCAGTGTGTTGCCGATAGTATCGCCAGGGTATTGATGCGTGATCAAACCGCGCTCAACTAACTCTTCGTACAGCGCATCTGCTTTACTCTCTTCCAATACCAGTGAGTGACCTTTACTCAGCTCATATTTTTCAAGGAACGCGTTATCAACACGGGCTTCGATATCAACAATCGTTTGACCAACACCGACAATTGTTGCGCGGTGAAGCTTAGGCGTTTGTTGCATTTGGTTGACCAACGGATCACGTGCGTGAGTTGGAAAGTAGTGTTTAGATTTACGCTGTCCAGGAAACTTCATATGAAAAATACAGTGAAAAAATTTTGCCGCATGATATCACATTTTGTTTCTGATTCTTTCATTTTTATTACATTTAGAATCACCTGTACGATGTCTGTACAGGTGACTCGTTTTACTTTTCGCTTGAGGGCATTTACGTGAGCCTATTCCGCTGGGACGAGTGTTGCTGGATCAACGTAAGCCTCAGTACCCCATAGGGGAACGGTTGAAAGGCTATGCTTGAAACTGCCTTCTGTTTCTTTGGTGGTGTATGATAAGTAAAGCAGTGATTGATTCTCTGCATCGTAGATACGACGAACCTTCATTGTTTTAAAGAAGATACTTTTTGATTGTTTGAATACCACTTCACCAGATTTGCTTTTGTCTATTTTAGCAATCATTTCTGATGTAATTTCACCGGTTTGACGACAAGAGATAGAGCTATCGCTTGGATCGGAAAGGCTAAGGTTTGCTTCGATTGAAGCGATATGACAAGTCACACCTGCGATTTTATCATCATCTAAAGAAGACATTTTGATATCCTTCATTGTGAAGAATCCAAGAGAGACGTCGCCAACCTCGTTGTCCGAACAGCCAGCCAACATTGTGATGATACCCGCTGCTATTAAGGCTTTTTTCATAAGAAGTCCTTTTTATTTATAGAGTTCTGTTTACTATAAGGATATTGAAAGCTTGAATACGAGTGTAGAGCTTTTCGTTAAGTTCTTAAAGGATGTTGTTGGATAATGGAAAATATGAAGCATTTAAAGTACTTGTTGGCCTTGGTCATGCTCTGTATGCTCTGTGCTTGTAGCTCGGCACCTCAGTCGAATATATGTCTTCCAAATAGCTGTGACATTTGGGGATACTAACCGTAGGTACTAAAAGAATGAATAACGAAATACCTGAAATTGTACAGAAGAAAAACCAATGGCTGTTTAGTCAACTCGATATTGCCTACCCCGCAAAAGAGAGCCTGCTAGGCCGAGAACTTTATCAAAGCAAACTCCCGTCCAAGACATACCAACTCCTCACCCAAGATCAAACACCTTCCCAAATTGATGAACTGCATAAAGTCGACTTCCATAAACTGACCGTACTTTTTTCACTTAACCAAGCCAGCGCTTACCAAGATGAAACCGAAAGGGCGCACATGTTAGAGTTTTTGAGTCAGATTATGTTATCTGACGAACATGTCTTATACATAGGGACTCAAAATGGTGATGTAGCAGCGAGCGCTATCGTTACAGAAGCGGAGGATTCTCTGCTAATCTCAGATGTTGTGGTTGGAGGTGGTCAAAGTATCAACGCTTTTGCTAAGCAGATCCTTGATTTTTGGGCACAAGATCATGCTTCTCGCGATAAAGTGTGGGTCGAGAACTAAAGGTTCTTTGAGAAAGCGTTAATCTAAGTAAAATACCCCGTCTTATTTAAAGGGTATTGTATGTACAAGCTATTGTTCTCAATCGCTGTATTGTGTGTTAGCGCTTATTCTTCACTCAGTTTTGCTAATGACTGGGATATCAAACGCATCCTAGTTTTACACTCATACGAACCTTCTTATCAGTGGACCGCTGACTTCCAAAAAGGGATAGACAGTGCGTTCAGCCAATCTCAAGCCGAAGTTAAACTCTCAATCGAGTATTTGGATTCAAAGCGCGTCCATAGCCCTGAGTACTACGATTCTATCGCGAACTACTTACGTACCAAATATGCAGATTATAAGTTTGATGGTGTAATCGCGACTGACGACAACGCGGCTAACTTCCTTGAATCTCTGCCTAGTTTGATCGATCGCTCCACACCTGTCGTTGCTGCCGGTATTAACGATTTCAGTACCGACATGTATTCGGTGTCTGATAGAGCAACCGTGCTTTATGAGAACGATCAGATAGACGTCAATATTGATCTAATTTCGAAGTTAAGACCTAACCTAAAAATACTGTATTTCATCAATGATTACAGTGTCACTTCTGAGTTGATTCGCAAAGAGATGAATCGCGTGATGACTGAGTTCCCTAATATCACATTGGTTGAAATACGCGATCTATCGTTAGTGCGTACCCGTCAGTTTTTGGAAGGTATCTCCGCTGATGACGCGGTTTTGCTCAGTCATTACAATACCGAATTGAATCGAGGCGTGTATCATACTTATCAAGAGGTTTCGGATACTTTGTCTAAAGCAAGTGCTGCTCCAGTGTTTGCTTTGTGGCAGTTCTATATTTCGGGAGATGTACTTGGTGGCTATGTGAATCACTCTCAAAGCATGGGGGAAGAGACGGTTAAGGCGCTCGATAAGTACCTACCTCTTGGTTTCAGCGAACCTTTAACGCCAGGTGATAACAAACGTTTTGTTTTCAATTATCC
>NZ_JBFRSN010000019.1:7288-10496 GCF_041473595.1 Vibrio sp. 10N.222.46.A1 | reverse complement strand
GCTCTTTAACAATTTGGAAAGCTGACTGATTGATTTACTTACGAGTAATTCAATCAAATTTAAAAGTTCTCAATGTTTATCTTTCATTAGATAAACACAACAAACACATTCAAGTGTCTTGTATTCGAATCAAACGTTAGTTTGATTCACAATTGAGTCCGGCAAACAGTTATCAAGAATTAACCCTTCTTGATGACAACCAAAAACCTTGGTTAGTTGCCATACGCTTATTTGTCTTCACTTTTTAAAGTGAAAGCAAATAGAAACCCTTTCGGGTTGTATGGTTAAGTGACTAAGCGTACACGGTGGATGCCTTGGCAGTCAGAGGCGATGAAAGGCGTAATAACTTGCGATAAGCCCAGATTAGGTAGTAATAACCTTTTGAGTCTGGGATTCCTGAATGGGGAAACCCACTTACATAAGTAAGTATCCTGTTGTGAATACATAGCAACAGGAGGCAAACCGGGGGAACTGAAACATCTAAGTACCCCGAGGAAGAGAAATCAACCGAGATTCCGAAAGTAGCGGCGAGCGAAATTGGATTAGCCCTTAAGCTTTTAATGATGCAGGTGAAGAGTCTGGAAAGTCTCGCAATAAAGGGTGATAGCCCCGTAACCGACACATCATAATCAGTGAAAACGAGTAGGGCGGGACACGTGATATCCTGTCTGAATATGGGGGGACCATCCTCCAAGGCTAAATACTACTGACTGACCGATAGTGAACCAGTACCGTGAGGGAAAGGCGAAAAGAACCCCTGTGAGGGGAGTGAAATAGAACCTGAAACCGTGTACGTACAAGCAGTAGGAGCACCTTCGTGGTGTGACTGCGTACCTTTTGTATAATGGGTCAGCGACTTAATTTTAGTAGCAAGGTTAACCGTTTAGGGGAGCCGTAGGGAAACCGAGTCTTAACTGGGCGTACAGTTGCTAGGATTAGACCCGAAACCAGGTGATCTAGCCATGGGCAGGTTGAAGGTTGAGTAACATCAACTGGAGGACCGAACCGACTAATGTTGAAAAATTAGCGGATGACTTGTGGCTAGGGGTGAAAGGCCAATCAAACCTGGAGATAGCTGGTTCTCCCCGAAAGCTATTTAGGTAGCGCCTCGGACGAATACTACTGGGGGTAGAGCACTGTTAAGGCTAGGGGGTCATCCCGACTTACCAACCCTTTGCAAACTCCGAATACCAGTAAGTACTATCCGGGAGACACACGGCGGGTGCTAACGTCCGTCGTGGAGAGGGAAACAACCCAGACCGCCAGCTAAGGTCCCAAAGTATAGCTAAGTGGGAAACGATGTGGGAAGGCTCAGACAGCCAGGATGTTGGCTTAGAAGCAGCCATCATTTAAAGAAAGCGTAATAGCTCACTGGTCGAGTCGGCCTGCGCGGAAGATGTAACGGGGCTAAGCTATACACCGAAGCTGCGGCTACGTACCTTAGGGTATGTGGGGTAGGGGAGCGTTCTGTAAGCCGTTGAAGGTGGTCTGTAAGGGCTGCTGGAGGTATCAGAAGTGCGAATGCTGACATGAGTAACGATAAAGGGAGTGAAAAACTCCCTCGCCGGAAGACCAAGGGTTCCTGTCCAACGTTAATCGGGGCAGGGTAAGTCGACTCCTAAGGCGAGGCCGAAAGGCGTAGTCGATGGGAAACGGGTTAATATTCCCGTACTTCTTACAATTGCGATGGGGGGACGGAGAAGGCTAGGTGGGCCTGGCGACGGTTGTCCAGGTTCAAGTACGTAGGCGGAAAGTTTAGGTAAATCCGGACTTTCATTAACGCTGAGATACGATGTCGAGCTACTACGGTAGTGAAGTCATTGATGCCATGCTTCCAGGAAAAGCCTCTAAGCTTCAGATTGTAAGGAATCGTACCCCAAACCGACACAGGTGGTCGGGTAGAGAATACCAAGGCGCTTGAGAGAACTCGGGTGAAGGAACTAGGCAAAATGGTACCGTAACTTCGGGAGAAGGTACGCTCTTATCAGTGAAGTCCCTTGCGGATGGAGCAGACGAGAGTCGCAGATACCAGGTGGCTGCAACTGTTTATTAAAAACACAGCACTGTGCAAAATCGTAAGATGACGTATACGGTGTGACGCCTGCCCGGTGCCGGAAGGTTAATTGATGGGGTTAGACTTCGGTCGAAGCTCTTGATCGAAGCCCCGGTAAACGGCGGCCGTAACTATAACGGTCCTAAGGTAGCGAAATTCCTTGTCGGGTAAGTTCCGACCTGCACGAATGGCGTAATGATGGCCACGCTGTCTCCACCCGAGACTCAGTGAAATTGAAATCGCTGTGAAGATGCAGTGTACCCGCGGCTAGACGGAAAGACCCCGTGAACCTTTACTACAGCTTGGCACTGAACATTGAACCTACATGTGTAGGATAGGTGGGAGACTATGAAATTGCGTCGCTAGATGTGATGGAGTCGTCCTTGAAATACCACCCTTGTAGTTTTGATGTTCTAACGTTGGTCCCTGAATCGGGATTACGGACAGTGCCTGGTGGGTAGTTTGACTGGGGCGGTCTCCTCCCAAAGAGTAACGGAGGAGCACGAAGGTGGGCTAAACACGGTTGGACATCGTGTGGTTAGTGCAATGGCATAAGCCCGCTTGACTGCGAGAATGACAATTCGAGCAGGTGCGAAAGCAGGTCATAGTGATCCGGTGGTTCTGAATGGAAGGGCCATCGCTCAACGGATAAAAGGTACTCCGGGGATAACAGGCTGATACCGCCCAAGAGTTCATATCGACGGCGGTGTTTGGCACCTCGATGTCGGCTCATCACATCCTGGGGCTGAAGTCGGTCCCAAGGGTATGGCTGTTCGCCATTTAAAGTGGTACGCGAGCTGGGTTTAGAACGTCGTGAGACAGTTCGGTCCCTATCTGCCGTGGGCGTTGGAAAATTGAAAGGGGCTGCTCCTAGTACGAGAGGACCGGAGTGGACGAACCTCTGGTGTTCGGGTTGTCATGCCAATGGCATTGCCCGGTAGCTAAGTTCGGAATCGATAACCGCTGAAAGCATCTAAGCGGGAAGCGAGCCTTGAGATGAGTTTTCCCTGGCACTATAAGTGTCCTAAAGGGTTGTCGTAGACTACGACGTTGATAGGCAGGGTGTGTAAGTGCTGCGAGGCATTGAGCTAACCTGTACTAATTGCCCGTGAGGCTTAACCATACAACACCCAAGGGGTTTTGTGGACTCAAAGA
>NZ_JBFRSN010000019.1:0-6451 GCF_041473595.1 Vibrio sp. 10N.222.46.A1 | reverse complement strand
AAAATTTGCTTGGCGACCATAGCATTGTGGACCCACCTGATTCCATGCCGAACTCAGAAGTGAAACACAATAGCGCCGATGGTAGTGTGGGGCTTCCCCATGTGAGAGTAGGACATCGCCAGGCTTTAAATAACGTTACTTGCATTAGCAATTAACAACATCAGTAGTGTACTAATCTATTGATGACAATTTGTTGGAGGGATGGCTGAGTGGTCGAAAGCACCGGTCTTGAAAACCGGCAACCGTTAATAGCGGTTCTAGGGTTCAAATCCCTATCCCTCCACCACCATTGAAAAGCCCGCTGAGAAATCAGCGGGATTTTTTCATATTTGTCGTTTATGAAAAAAAAAAAAGAGCACTAACGTGCTCTTTATCTGTGCCTCCACATCTGCTTGTTATCGCTTATAGATAACTAGTCAGGGATATACTTTCCTTCGGCTACCTGCCAGAACGCTCTAATCAATGGGTTCTCAAGTTGAGATCGTTTACAGCAGACACCTAATTCAAAGGGTTTGATTGGTTCTATTTTTAAACGATCGACTTTATCTCTCACTGGGCTGTTGTTGATTACAACGTCTGGAGCGATACCAACCCCACAGCCAAGAGCAACCATACTTACGATAGCTTCATGACCTGATACCTGAGCGTAAATGTTGGGCTTTATCTTCATCTTTTTGAACCACGCGTTCGCACGTTCTCGTGCAGTACCTGCTTCTGGGATGATAAAAGGCACTTCATTCCAGTTTGGTTTCTCTGATTGCAGCTGCTGGCTAAAACTACTGACACCGGATGGGATGATGACTGACAGTGGTATATCGCTGATGGTTTCGAACTCTAATCTTGAGGGAAGAATGTCTGGTTTTGCTGAGATAGCAATATCAGCCTCATCATTTAGTATCTTGTCGATGGATTGCGCTGGGTCACCAGTAGAGAGCTTAAACTCAATATACGGATGAATAGCCCTGAATTCAGTAATGAGTTCAGGAAGGTGACTGTAGCTTGCTGTTACGGAACAGAAAATGCGGATCTCACCCTTGAGCTCCTGTTCTCCGCCTTTTAGGTGGAGATTATATTGCTGCCACTCGCCAACGATGCTCAATGCCACAGGCAACAGATGTTTCCCTGCTGGTGTGAGGTCAACACTTCGATTATCCCTGATAAGCAGTTCTTGCCCTGTTTCTTCCTCAAGCTTTTGTATTTGACGACTAAGGGCAGAAGGACTGACGTGCATAGCAGCTGCTGTTTTGCTGAAACTCTTGCTATCACATAAATGTATAAATAATTGTAGAGATTTTATGTTCATGTTTTGCGATCATTTCCATGTTGCATTTATTGCAATAACTAATTGTGAATATATCACTTTCAGCAACGGAGTGTCTGTTTTAGTATGAAGTCATTCGATAGAGAGATATCGACCTTACGGACTTATTTTTAAAGGAGTGCCCTACAATGGCTAACTATTTCAATACATTAAACCTTCGTGAGCAACTAGACCAATTAGGTCGCTGCCGTTTCATGGATCGTGAAGAATTTACGACTGAAGCTGAATACCTTGAAGGCAAGAAGATCGTCATTGTTGGCTGTGGTGCTCAAGGCCTAAACCAAGGTCTAAACATGCGTGATTCTGGTCTAGACGTATCTTACGCTCTTCGCCAAGCTGCAATTGATGAGAAGCGTCAATCATTCAAGAATGCTGATGAAAACGGCTTTGTTGTGGGTAGCTACGAAACGCTAATCCCTCAAGCAGATCTAGTTATCAACCTTACTCCAGATAAGCAACATACAAACGTTGTTGAAACAGTAATGCCCCTAATGAAGCAAGGCGCTGCTCTTGGTTACTCTCACGGCTTTAACGTTGTTGAAGAAGGCATGCAATTACGTTCTGACCTTACCGTTGTAATGGTTGCACCTAAGTGTCCAGGTTCTGAAGTTCGCGAAGAGTACAAGCGTGGCTTTGGTGTACCAACACTGATCGCTGTTCACCCAGAAAACGACCCTAAAGGCGAAGGTTGGGATATCGCTAAAGCTTGGGCTGCAGGCACTGGTGGTCACCGTGCAGGTTGCCTAGAGTCTTCTTTCGTAGCTGAAGTTAAATCTGACCTTATGGGTGAGCAAACTATCCTTTGTGGCATGCTACAAGCGGGTTCTATCGTATCTTACGAGAAGATGATTGCTGATGGCATCGAACCAGGCTACGCAGGTAAACTTCTACAATACGGTTGGGAAACGATTACTGAAGCACTTAAGTTCGGTGGCGTAACTCACATGATGGACCGTCTATCTAATCCTGCTAAAGTTAAAGCGTTTGAGCTTTCTGAAGAGCTAAAAGATCTAATGCGTCCGCTTTACAACAAGCACATGGATGACATCATTTCTGGTCACTTCTCTAGCACTATGATGGCTGACTGGGCGAACGATGACGTGAACCTACTAGGCTGGCGTGAAGAGACTGGTGAAACTGCATTCGAAAACTACCCAGCTTCTGACGTAGAAATCTCAGAGCAAGAGTACTTCGATAACGGTATCCTTATGGTTGCTATGGTTCGTGCGGGTGTTGAGCTAGCATTCGAAGCAATGACAGCATCTGGCATCATCGATGAGTCGGCTTACTACGAATCTCTACATGAGCTTCCACTAATCGCAAACACAGTTGCTCGTAAGCGTCTTTACGAAATGAACGTTGTAATCTCTGATACTGCTGAGTACGGTAACTACCTATTCGCTAACGTAGCAACACCGCTACTACGTGAGAAGTTCATGCCTTCAGTTGCAACAGACGTAATCGGCCGTGGTCTAGGTGAAACATCTAACCAAGTTGATAACGCTAAGCTAATTGAAGTAAACGAAGCTATCCGTAACCACCCTGTCGAGTACATCGGTGAAGAGCTACGTAGCTACATGAGCGACATGAAGCGTATCGCTGTAGGCGGTTAATTAGTCGCTTAGATACTGATAAATTTGTAGAAAAAGCGAAGCAGTATCACTAACTCCTTACAGGTTGGAGTTATAAATAAGCAACACAACATCTAATAAAAAGGCTTGGTCGCCGTTGACCAAGCCTTTTTGCTTTTAGTAACAAAGTCTTAAAAATCAATAAAATGAACATTGTTTGATAAGTATTCGTCGACTTTCAGTCCTTGATTGAGCTTCAGAAATACAAAAGGGTTGGTGTTTTCACACCAACCCTTTCAGTTTGCTTTCTTTTACGCTTATTTGTCGGCAATCTTCGCTTCTAAGTCCGCTAGCTTTTGTTCCATTTCAGTCAGCTTTTGGCGAGTGCGCAGTAGTACTTGTGTTTGAACATCAAACTCTTCACGGCTTACAACGTCTAGCTTGTTCAGTTGGCCTTGGATAACCTGACGAACTTTTTGATCTACGTCTGAACCAAGCTCTTTTACTGGTTGAGGCATAGAATCGTGGATCTGCTTAGCAATCTGCTCTAGTTTTTTTGGATCAAACATATCAATTAAAACTCCTGAATATTTACCACTATTCTATTTAATCACACTTGAGATGTCGCCTATGGCGTACAAAAAAAGGCCACCGAAGTAGCCTTTTTATTGTTATTACGACTTAGTGATTACTTATTATCAGCTAATTCTCTGTGCGCTGCTTTTGCTTCATCGACACGAGCTAGTTTTTCTAGGTCTTTGTCTTCAACAAATACAGGTAGAGGTTTGTGTTTTTCAGCTAAGTAGCTGTAAATCACTGGCAGTACAAATAGCGTGAAGAGAGTACCAATTGCTAAACCAGCAACGATTACGATACCAATACTGAAACGCTGAGCCGCACCCGCACCACTTGCGTACATCAGTGGGATTAGACCCGCGATCATCGCAGCCGTTGTCATCAGGATTGGACGAAGACGAACCTTCGCTGCTTCCATTACCGCTTCAATACGAGTTTTTTGATTGTGCAGCTGCTCTTCTTTCGCAACCTCACAAATCAAGATACCGTGCTTGGTAATCAGGCCGACTAAGGTGATCAAACCAACTTGCGAGTAGATGTTCATCGTTGCCGCGCCCCAAGCCAGAGCTATTAGGGCACCACAGATCGCCAGTGGTACAGATACCATGATAACCAGTGGGTCTTTCAGTGATTCAAACTGAATCGCCAATACCAAGAAGATGATTGCCAGAGCTAAACCAAAGGTCGCGTAAAGTGCGCTACCTTCTGTTACGTATTGGCGTGCTTCACCCATGTAGTCATGGTTGTAGCCACTTGGAAGCTTATTCGCTGCCGTGTCTTCAAACCACGCAATTGCATCACCCATTGCAGCGCCTGGAGCCGGTACCGCACCAATCGTCGCCGAGTTCAATTGGTTGAAGTGAGGAAGAGAGCGAGGCTCTGCCACAACATCAATCGTAATCAAACTGCCTAGTGGTACAGCGTTGCCGTCTGCAGCACGTACGTAGTAGTTGTTCATTGATTCTGGGTTCAAACGGAATTTACGTTCAACTTGAGGAATAACCTCGTAAGAACGGCCATTCAAGTCTATACGGTTCACGTAGCCATCAGACATCATGGTACCGAGCGTGATACCGATATCTTGCATGGTCACACCGTATGCGCCTGCTTTATCCTTGTCGATGTTGATCTTCATGGTTGCTGAGTCGTAGTTCAGGTCGAGATCTGAATATACGAACAACGGGTTTGAAGAGACATCAGCCAGAATGTCTGTGGTAATTTGGAACAAGCTTTCAAAACTGTTTGGCGTTGTTATGACAAATTGAATTGGAAGGCCTGAACCAGCACCGGGTAGTTCTGGCATTTGGAATGCAGTTACCGCCATTCCTGGAACATCTTTCACCAAATTACCAACGCGGTTTGCTACGTCTGATTGGCTTGCTTCACGTTCGCTCCAAGGAACCATAGACGCGATACCAAATGCTTGGTTTGCATTTGGCACACCTGTAAATACCTGTGCGTAAGCAACTTCTGGCTGATCAGACAGAATCTGGTTTACGTCGTTCATGGTATTTTGCATGAAGTCTAAGTTTGCATTCGACGGTGCTGTACCCATCAACATGATTACACCTTTATCTTCTGAAGGTGCTAGCTCACTAGGGATGAATTTGAACAACAACGGTAAACTTGCAAATACGATGATAGCAAAACCAATAAATACTGGACGATGTTGCATTACCGCACCAAGCATACGCTCGTAACGGTTAGTCATGCCATCTAGCACGCTATGAACTTTCTGCTCAAACTTGCTTGGCTCAGCGTGAGCTTTCAGCATTTTCGAACACATCATTGGCGAGAGCGTTAGTGCCACAATGCCTGATACGAAAACCGAACCCGCTAGGGTTAATGCAAACTCTTTAAATAGCGAGCCTGTAATACCACCCATCATCGCAATTGGAGCATATACCGCACCTAGCGTTAACGTCATTGCGATAACAGGCACCGCAATTTCGCGGGTACCGATAATCGCTGCACGGAAAGGGGACTCGCCGAGCTTGATATGCCTGTCGACGTTTTCAAGTACTACGATCGCATCATCTACCACTAGACCGATGGCAAGTACCATTGCAAGTAGTGTCATTAGATTCCAAGAGAAACCCATTGCCTGCATTACCATTGCCACACCAATCAAAGACAGTGGGATAGTAATAATAGGGATCAGTACCGCTCGGAATGAACCTAAGAATAAAGTAATCACGATCAATACGATTAATGCCGCTTCAAGGATAGTCTTAATAACTTCTTGAATTGACTCGTTAATCGCAATAGTTGAATCGTACATGACGTTCATTGAGATGTTGCTTGGTAGGTTCTTCTCTAATTGAGGAAGAAGTTCCAGTACATCAGCTGCGATGTTGATTGGGTTCGCACTTGGCGCCGCATTGATCGCGGCTACAACCGCCTCTTGGCCGTTAGCACTTGCTCGGTAAACATCGTGACTTTTCTCAAGAGAAACTTTCGCGATATCGGATAGGCGAATGATCTCACCTTCTCCGCTTTTCACGACTAGATTCTCTAGTTCTTCAGTGTTTGATACCTGAGTATCGGCACTGCCGTTGTAAAGCACGAACTCACCGGTCGCTTGACCCGTAGCTGATTGGTAGTTGTTAGCGTTCAGTACCGTCATTACATCAGATGCAGTCAGACCAATCGCCGCCATTTTTGATGGGTCTAGCCATACGCGCAGTGCGTATTTCATACCACCATATAGGTCAACTTTAGATACACCATTAACCGTAAATAGCTGCGGGTTGATTACACGCTCTAGATAGTCGGTAATTTGGCTCGATACCAATTCGTCACTGGTAAAACCAATATAGAGTACAGCGGTTGTTGAACCGGTAGACATGGTTACGGTTGGATCTTCAGCCTCTTTAGGTAGCTGAGAACGTACCGAGTTTGTCTTGGCCAGTATGTCAGACAATGCCGCATTCGGGTCGGTGTTCAACTTCATGTTCACGGTAATCGTAGATTTACCTAGCAC
>NZ_JBFRSN010000018.1:0-13743 GCF_041473595.1 Vibrio sp. 10N.222.46.A1 | reverse complement strand
GTACTGTAGTTATCGATGAAGTTAACGATTGGAAACTGACAATTAGAAACGGCAGTTACATCAAATCTTCTCGATGTATAAGATGACCTCTCCGACTTTAAAGCCAAATTTAGACATCTCAGTTTTGTTGAACAAGCGTTTGTCGTCCATCAAGAACATCCAGTCGTCTAGCACCACTTCATAGGTGCTGCCGTCGACTTCGATTTCTAAGTCGTATTTCCAATACAGAGCAGAACCTAGAGTCTCGCCATAAGCGGTACCGACTACATCATTAGCGGTACCCGAATAGGTGTTTTCGCCGGTTTTTAACAGGTTCCAAACGCGTGTTGAGCGTTCGCCATCAGCAAAAGAAAACCACTCTTTGATTTCTCCTTTGTCACCGTCCCAGGTCGCGACGAGCTTAGCGTCAAAACGGCGTAGTAGGTTACCAGAACGGTCAAGCACGATGCCGTAGGCCATCAATTCACCGTCAAAGAAGGTTTCCAGCTTGAGCTCTGGCGTGGTGTCTGCGTGATTCTCTAAACTTGCAGAGCCACAACCTGTTAGCCAAGTGAGTGAAAACAGTGCCAAAGCAAATTTTATTGTTGTTTTTGGATTCATTTGTTCAAACCTAATAGTTGTTTGCGTAGACCGGGCTCAGAGGTGTTTTCAGATAACCAAATGGCTAGGAAAGCGTCACCAAACTGCTTGTCTTGAATGATACCGATAGGCTGCTCATCGAAGTAAAAACGACTCACGTTGTCTTCGGTTACGCGGATAGTGAGTGTGCTTCCTGCTTCTACGTTGGGCCACATCTCGTATAGAGGCTTCAACCAACGTTGGATATTGTTGTTGGAGTAACCAAGTTTGCTCCATTGATCTTGGGTAGCATCAACGAGGTCTTTGCTGTCAATCGCACGGTAATATTCAAGCTTTAACGCGCGTTCAGAATTGGTTGGGGTCGCGTAGAATTCAGCTGAGTAGAGTGTCCAAAACAGGTAGCTCATCTCACCTTGGCCGCGTTTGCTTAGATTATCTACAGCGGAAGCTTTAGCGCTTCCTGCGAATAGCAGTGCCGCGCAAATGAGGGTTAAGGTGACTAAGCTAAATAGTCGATTTCTTGATTGCTCGCTTGCTTGTGTGCGAACGCGACTATTATCGCTCTTAGAATTGAGCGCTTGCGTAGGGTTGCGTGGAAAAGCCATAAGTCACCTCGTTGTTGCCATTTTGGGTTGTACTAAGTTGGAGTAAGCGGCCACCAGTAAGGGCAACAAAATCCCCCAACTTAATGCAAGGGCAGCTAGCACCGATGCATCTGGCCAAGTAGTAAGAAGGGCGCCTGCTTTGATGCCTCCCCAATAACTACTAGTACCTGCTACGAACCCTATGACAAACAAGATCACTTTTGAGCATTTTAAAAGCCAATTCAGGCTGTGATTGAAACTGATTAAGAACATGATCCACAGGCAAATGAGCCAAACTGGAAACCAAGATTGATTAGCAATTTCAGAGTCGACGGCAAAAATACCGAAGTGGAGCATGAGGCTATCAAGCAATAGCCCCAATGGTAATAAGACGAGTATTTTCAAGTCGCTACTGCGAGTTGGAGAGAGAAGGAAGTGAACCACCACGATCAATGGCGTGACGAACGGGGCTTGCGCGGTAAAGAAGGCGCTGCAAACCCAGGTCGCTTGAAACAGAACGAGATTAATAATCCAAAACCGTTTCATCTTTTGCTCCAAAGTAACGAGGTTTTCTTGCGACAAGGTGATGAGTACTGATCACGCGCTCTAGGAATGCCCCTTCGCAGTAACAGAAGTAGAAAACCCAAAGGCGTTTAAACTCTTCTGAATAGCCTAATGACTCGAGCTCTTCCCAGCTGTTTTCAAAGGCGACGTTCCAGTCGTTGAGTGTTCGAGCGTAGTGAAGGCCAATGTCATCAATTTCTTGGACGACAAGGTCGGTGCTGGTGGCAAGATGTTGAGTCATCACGGCAACCGAAGGTAAACAACCTCCGGGGAAGATGTACTTCTGAATAAAGTCGACGCCTTTACGGTATTTATCATAACGACTGTCGGCAATGGTAATCGCTTGAATCAGCATTTTTCCTGAAGGCTTCAACAGAGAAGAGCACTTTTCAAAGAAGGTTTGCAGATATTCATGTCCGACCGCTTCTATCATCTCGATAGACACCAACTTGTCATACTCACCAGAGAGGTTGCGATAATCCTCTTTCAGTAGGGTGATTTTGTCGGTTAAGCCGAGTGCTTTGACTCGCTGTTCTGCCAGCTCGTGCTGAGCATCTGAAATGGTAGTGGTCGTAACGTGACAGCCGTAGTGCTGAGCCATAAATATCGCTAATCCGCCCCAGCCAGTGCCTATCTCAACCACGTTATCTGATTCAGACAGCTCTAAACGCTCACAGATGGTTTTCATTTTGTTCTGTTGTGCTTTCGACAGAGTTAACGCATCTTCGCTGTAGATAGCAGAAGAGTATTGCATTGAGCTGTCTAGGAAGCGCTCATATAGCTCGTTACCGATGTCGTAGTGGGCGAGAATGTTACGTTTAGAGCCTTGCTCTGTGTTGGCGTTCCTACGGCGTAGCAGTAGATTTTTGATTCGTGAAATCCATTGCGTCTTGTCATCAAGCTCGTCTAACTGTGCTTGATTTCGAGCCATGATTTGAATGACTTTGGTGAGATCTGGGCTGGTCCATTTTCCATCAATGTAGGCCTCAGATGCACCAATACTGCCGCTCATTACTACATCTCGATAAAAGCTCGCATCATGGATAACGATTTGAGCGCTTAAAGTCGCTTCTCTGTTTCCGAACACCGAATGCTTGTCTCGTTCTATTACTTCGAGTTTTGCGAATTGCAGACGTTCTAGAACCTTGAAAATTAGAGCTCGATATTTGCAGTTGCTTGAAACAGCAACGGCTTTAGCTTGTTGTTCTACGTTGTTGTTTTGTTTTGCAAGCTGTTCCATGGAAACCTCGCTGAGAAATTGTTTTAAATTTAGTTTTACTGGCTGATGGTTAGAACTGCTGGTCTCGTTAGGCCAACCCAAGCCTTCAATTTAGACGTCTTTAAGGCGTTTTAGACGCTGAGTCTGGATGCGCCACAAACGGTACTTTTTTCAGAAATAATTTGAGAGCCTGAAAATAGATACCCATTACAACCTTGATTGTCATTGCTGGGATCCGCAGTACCGTTTTCCTAATGTTTGCTTTTGTTACCGACTGCTTTGAGAGTGCTAGTGTGGCATCAAAAATCTTGTCGCTACGATGACTCTCGATGTGTACTAACGTCCGTTTCGTTGGTGGCTTTATTTTCCACAAGTAGTTCATGTCTAAATCCATGAACGGTGAAACGTGAAACTCTTTTTTTACTTTCAACTCTTTGTGCATGTCGATGAGATAATAGTGTCTTTCTCGCCAAGGCGTGTTGCTCACTTCGGCCAACATGTAGCGACAATCACCAGTCTCGTCGTAACAGAAAAAACAGTTGATTGGGCTGAAATAAATCCCTAAACAACGGCACTGAGCCAGCATCGTCACACGGTTTGATTCAGACCAAACCCCACCAAGATGTTGTACTTTGGATGCTATACGTTGCTTGAGTGGTTTAGGTTCATCAGTCGTGACATTTTCTTTTTTTTCAGCGAGATAATCCGATTCGACAAAGCGAATCGGGTTGTACCACTGAGTACCGAATAAGCGACTGCGAGTGGTTGTTTGAGGGATTTCATCGAGATCTAATCCCATCATGTACAACTGGTAGCTAAATTCATGAGTAATATCGCCAAAGCGGCGGTGGCGTACGTTGCCCCAGTAAATGCCGCTGAGCTCTTCACTCTTTTCGGATGCTATCCCCATGTCGGATATGATGGTGTGAGTGTTCATCGTACTGAACTCGTGCTCAAATCTAGGCCAAAGCGCTTAGTCACATCGAGTGCACTGTGGACACCGTCTTCATGGAAGCCGTTGTACCAGTATGCGCCGGCGAAGTGCGTCTGGTTTTTGCCACAAATCTGCTCACGCTTGTGCTGAGCTTCGACCGTGTTCGAGTTAAGCACCGGATGATGATAAACAAAGCTGCGAATGATTTTTTCTGGGTCGATGGCTTCGCTCTGATTCAAGGTGACGCAGAAGGTGTCCTGGCTTTCGATGCCTTGCAGAATGTTCATGTTGTATGTCACACAGGCAGGTCGTTTACTATCGCCATCCAACATGTAGTTCCAACTTGCCCATGCAAGCTTTCTGTCTGGTAACAATCGGGTATCGGTGTGTAGAACCACTTCATTACGGCTGTATGGGATCTCGCCTAGAACCTGTTGCTCTTGCTCTGTCGCATCGCCGAGTAAACGTAACGCTTGGTCTGAGTGACAAGCAAATATCACTTCGTCGAAGTCTTGTGTAGCGCCATCTTCAAATTCAATCGTGACGCCCGCTTCATTGCGAGTGACTTGTTTGATCGATGTGTTCAAAGCGACGGATTTGTTCAAGCGTGAAAGGATGATTTCAACGTAAGAGCGCGACCCTTTAGGAATTACATACCATTGTGGACGGTTCGCGATGTCGAGTAGCCCGTGGTTGTAGAAGAATTGAATGAAGAATTTAAGCTCAAATTCTTCCATTTCCTCTAAGCTTGTCGACCAAATTGCTGCGCCCATCGGTAGGATGTAATGCTGGCTGAAAAAGTCGGAAAACTGGTTTTCACGTAGGAAGTTGCCCAAGGTAACATCCGGTGTGAACTCGTTACTTTCGAATTGAGCCTTACACAGTTTGTTGAACTTGAGGATGTCAGACACTAAAGACCAGAACTGAGGTTTGAAGATGTTACTCCTCTGCGCGAATAACGAATTGATGCTATGGCCGTTGTATTCGAATTTAGTTGTGGTGTTGTGTACGCTGAAGCTCATTTCGGTCGGTTGCCTTTCAACACCGAGTTGTGCGAGTAGCTGATTGAAATTCGGGTAGGTTCGATCGTTGAATACTATGAAACCTGTATCTATCGAAAACGCCGAGCCTTGATGTTCAATATCAACGGTAGCGGTGTGGCCCCCAACATAATCGTTCTTTTCGAATACGGTCACGTCGTGGTGCTTATCTAATATGTGTGCGCAAGTCAGTCCAGAGATGCCTGAACCTATAATGGCGATTTTCTTCATTGTTATACCATCCTTGAAGCGAGTTTTTGCCAAACTGGAGTTGGAAGCATTCTTAGTAGCTTCATCAACATGATGAATCGTCTTGGGAAATCGATTTCACTCTTTCCTTGAGCAATACCATTTACGATTCGCTGAGTTGCGGCCTCACTACTAATAATCATAGGCATAGAGAAGGTATTTCGCTCGGTTAATGGCGTTTCAACAAAGCCTGGGTGCACAATTGAGACATGAATATTGTGCTCGGCCAGATCAACCGACAGTGTTCTGCCTAAGTAGGTGAGGGCTGCCTTTGAAGCGCCATAAGCCTCGGCTCTTGGCAAAGGTAAAAAGCTGGCGCTGGAGCTTACTAAAACCAAACGGCCGCCCGGCTTAATGTTTTTTAACCAGGCTTTAAGGGCGTAGCCAATTGAAATTAGATTGATGTTGATGACGCGCTCGAAAAGCTCGGCATCAAAATTCACGGGGTCGTTGATGTACTCACAATCACCCGCGTTCAAGATCAGTAGGTCGAGCTGCTTATCTTGTTCGAGTGCAGGGAAATTGTGGTAATCGGTCAAATCAAAACAGAGTGGGTCAATTGACGAGTGCGATAAGTCTGTCTCGTGAGAATCAACCAAGGCTTGCAGCTTGTCTGGGTTACGGCCACAAGCAATCACCTGATGCCCTTGTTGAGCATAATCGATAGCGAGTGATTGGCCGATGCCTGAGGTCGCGCCTGTGATCATAATACGCATTATTGGCTCGCTCTCTTTTTGATGGATTTGATGGCGCAGCCCAGAACTGGAATGTGTTCATACAACATAGAGCCGACATCAAGATAGTCTCTGTGATAGACCACTTGACCGTCGAGCATCTTAAGGTGACTGTGTCCTTGCACTTCGATTGGCTTTTGCCCATTTAATTGCTTGTGAGCAAACTGCATCGTCCAATACACCGAAGCTTCGTCGTTCACTTCGAAAGTGTGTTCGATATGAAAGTAACAGCTCGTTACCTGGGTGTAGAGGTTCTCGAAGTAGTGCGTAAGCGCCGAAATACCGCTGACATGATGCAGCGGGTCTTGGAATTCAATATCAGGGTGATAAACTGTCTTAAGCACGTCGAAATTGTCGGTTCCGAGTTCTCGATACATGTTGAGAAAGTTATCAAGCCATAGAGAGTTATCCATAATATTCACTCTAATTATTTGAAGAAGGCTAAGGCTCTCAATCGTGCTTCTTTGTGCTCAACGATGGGTTGCCAGTATTCGCTGTCTATTCCGTTTTTAGCGATAAAGTCATGTGGGAAATGCACATGCTTATCTGGGATATTTTGCAGCTCTGGTATGTACTTACGAATAAAAATTCCTTTTGGATCAAACTTTTCACTCTGAGTGATTGGATTGAAAATTCGAAAGTAGGGTTGAGCATCACAGCCAGTACTTGAGGCCCACTGCCAGCCACCATTATTCGCGCTGAAATCACCATCGATAAGGTGCGACATAAAGAAACGCTCACCCCAACGCCAATCGATCAGCAGGTGCTTGGTTAGGAAGCTTGCCACCACCATTCTTAGCCTGTTGTGCATCCAGCCTGTCTCAACCAATTGACGCATTGCTGCATCAACTAATGGGTAGCCTGTTTTTCCTTCGCACCACGCTTTAAAGCTCGGGTTGTCGTGATACCAATCTAAGCCGTTGTATTTCTGCTGAAAGTTAGCGCCTTTAACCAGTTTAGGATGGTGGAACATCAAATGCTTATAAAAATCTCGCCAAATCAATTCGTTGAGCCAACAAAAGGCCGGTAATTGCGTATCAAATAACAGATCGGGTTGTTGCTGAATCAATTGAATCGCTAACCAACGTGGGCTCACTGCGCCAATTGCTAAATAAGGTGATAGGCCCGATGTTCCTTTAACTGAGGGAATATCTCTCAGACGTGCGTAGTCGTTGACTTTATTGCCTAAGAAATTGGGGATCACATTGCCCAATACATCTTGGCTTAATGGCCAGCGACTTGAATCAACACGAGGAAAGTCGAAATCATAGCCAGCGGAGAGGGTTAAGGCTTGTAAGTCGTCAGGAAGCTGTGTTTGTGAACGTTCAGTCGGCACGACAGGAGCTGGACTGCAGATGATGCCTTTCACCTGAACTTCTTTTAACCAAGCGTTCTTAAAGGGCGTAAAGACTTTGAACATCTCGCCTTGTTTGTTGAGAACGCTACCGAGTGGCAGCATAACGTCACAATCGCTGATCTTGAGGTTTAGGCCGCTTGAAATCAGCTCTTTATCGCGAGCTTGTTCATCGACCTCTGGTTCAGAGTTAGCGTAGACGCACTTGGCATCAAGCTGCTGGCACAAATCGATGAGCTGTTTGGATTGGTCGTCAAAGTCGCTAGCTTTCAGGTGAAGCAACGTTATCCCGAATTCAGCGAGCTGGGAATCGAGTTGTTTTAGATGACGATAGATAAAATCAGCTTTGATTGGCGCAAGATGGTGTTGCTGCCACGTTTGAGGTGTCGAAATGAAAACGGCGGTCGTTACGCCGTTTTCAACTGCCGAGAGGAGCGCTGGGTTATCGTGAATCCGCAGGTCTCGTCTTATCCATAGAATGTCGCTCAATATCCGTATCTCAGTTTAAGTTCTTGTGGGTGCGGGTTTAGGTAAACCTGTGATTCAAGGTACTCGTTTGGGTATTCCATCAAGTAGTGGTTGATCAGTGTTAGTGGAACTAACAGAGGAACTAGCCCTTCTCTGAATGATGAAATCTGATTCGTGAGCTCTTGTTTGTGAGCGCTGCTCAGTTGTTTCTTAAAGTAACCTTGTAAGTGATGCAGAGTATTAGCATGACTGCCGCGGTTTGCATGGTGCATTAGCGCCGTCATCAGACCTTCGATGTACTTTTCAGCCAGCTCATCAATCTCTAAATCGTTACTCGCTAAAAGTTTGCCTAGGCTCTTATAGCCTTCAATGTGGTGACACATTACCAGGTACTTGTGAGCGCTGTGGAATTGAATCAGCTTGTGTTTAGTTACGCCTTCGTCAACAAGGTTGAGCCACTTCTGATAAGTGAAGACACGTGTCATGAAGTTTTCGCGCAAAATAGGGTCATTGAGGCGACCATTCTCTTCAACTGGAAGTAATGGGTTGCCTTCCATCACTTGTTTGGTGAACATGCCTACGCCTGTCGATTCAGAGCCGCGACCGTGGTGGTGGTACACTTTTACTCTTTCCATACCGCAGGTTGGGCTTTTTTGACACACAATGAATCCTGCGATGTGCTGGTTGCTCTTTGAATAGTTTTGTCCAAACTCGATCAGATCATTGGTCACATCACCAGAACCGTCAGGTCTAGAAACGTGAATGATATTGTCTAGCTGACGAACTTGGCGAATGGTTGGGCGAGGTGTTGGAAGACCCACTGCCATTTCTGGGCATACTGGTTCTAGTTCAACATAATCTGCAAGGTCATCTGTACAAAAACGAGAGCGTTTGTGACCTGTATCGAAACGTACCTTATGTCCTGCAACACAAGCACTAATGCCTATTTTAATTTTCTTTTCCATTGGCCAACTCCTTTGCTCTTGCTTTGAGCTATTTATTATATTTCAACATTGCTAATCGTACTTACAGAGCCGGGTGTGTTTTAAGTCTCAACAGCGTTGATGTTTTAAGCCAGATGTATTTGACGATATACAGGATAACTTCATGCCATCCTGTATATTTATAGCGTGCAACAGGGTTAATAGATATATTTACCGAGTGGATTGAATAACTGGCTCACACCTTTTGTGAAGTAAAGCGCATCACTTGAAACAGTTAAACACACACAGCCTTCTTTAGTCGCAGGTTGGTGGGTGTGTTCTCCATCTAACCAGATGAAATCGCCTTTGTTGTAGACGCCCATTTCGTCTTCGAAACTGCCTTCTAAAAGAAGCGTGATCTCGAAGCCTTTGTGGGTGTGGCAAGGAACTTGTCCATCTTTGTCGATGTGCAGCAAGCTGGTGTGGTGTGCTTCGTCGTCAAAATCGAGTCGCGCTCGCGAAATTTTGCCTAAGTTCATCCAGTCTTTTCTCGCCACTGAGTTCAACGCGCGAGGAATAGTGAACGTGGTGTCTGCAACCGTAACTTGCTGAACTTCGGGTGTCACTTCGATAGCTTGAGATGAATCAGCAGTGATTTGAGCAATCGTATCAAAATCAAACTCTCCATCATCGGATAGGAACGCGTCCATTTCGCTGTCAGAAAGTTGAAGCCCTGAGGTATCGCTTTCAAAGGCAGATGTATCGCTTTCAAAGACAGTGTCAGCAGCTTGCGCCGTCAGCATGCTCACTTGTTTTTGGCAGTGTGCACAAAGCTCTACATGGCTAGAAACAATCAGAGAAACCGAATCCGCTAGATTGCCATCGACAAAATCTTTCAAGATTGCCGCATTTGGGTGATGTTTAATCATGGTCTTGTTCCCCCATGTGAACTTTTAGTTTGGCGAGTGCGAGTCTTAGACGTGATTTAACAGTTCCAAGCGGGACATCGAGTTGTTGGGCGAGCTGCTCTTGCGATAACTCTTGGAAGTAGACACCTTTCACAATGGTTTTTTGAGCGAGAGGCAACTTTTCGATTTGAGTCATTACATGACGGCTCATTAGATGATCGCCAAACTGAAGCTGATCACTTTGTGATTCGGCTACCATGGCGTCAATTGGCCAAATGTCGTCAGCGATGGTTTGCTCTGCTTTCGCTTTTACCTTTCTTAACATATCAAAGGCGGCGTTCCGCATAACGGTATAAACCCAAGTGGTTGCTGCGCCTTTCTCTTCGTTGTAGAGATGCGCTTTCTTCCAAACGTTGGTCATCGTGTCTTGGACTAGCTCGTTGGCAGCGGCTTCACCGCCCAACTTACTGATGCCAAAACGCTTGATTTTGGGAGCAAAGAATTTAAACAAGCAAGTAAATGCCTGCTTATCTCTGTCTGAACCAACCAAAATCAGCCAGCTTGAGAGCTCTGTAGGTACCTTACTTTCGGTAGGTAGTTTGTTGTCGGGGATAATGACATGCTCCTTGCCGTTCCCTGTTCTTCTGCTTTCCACTTGCATAGTAATCAACCATCATGCGAATTTGATAGACACTACGTGGAGAGTGAGAGTAGGGATCACTTTATTTTAAATTAATTTCTACTATACAAAATTATAGTGAATAAAAGTGCTTATTGCCCTGTAATGATTTGATTCAAAAAGGGAACTAAAGACGGAAAACTAGCGGGTTCTGTGAATTTGGTTTTCTTTTCCAATGGGATAGGCATCATTTCGAGGAGTCGAGCACAGATCCATTGAGGACTTTCAAAGTCAGGAGTGGGGTAAAGTGCTCTGATTGAATCGTGTTCTCGAAACAACTCGACAAGAAACGCAGTCACCACGTTCGGCACCTTATAGCTGTGTTGTGGCCAATGAGGCAAAGGGCGGAAATCACTTTTGATTAGGTCATCAGTGTCGCGGAAGGAGGAGTGAAGCTGCACCAACTGTTCGCCTTCAACATCGATTTCCAAGATTTGATCATCGGACATATTGAAATCGACAATAGACACTTTTGTCCCCCAAGAACTCAGACGTTCGGAGTTGGTGTCGTCCTGAGTCGCAATGATGAAGCCGTCTCCTTGCGCAGCATGAGCGACCATTTTCAAATACTTGGGTTCGAAAATACGCAGTCTTTGTCTGCCCCTTGGCAAAATGAATAACGGGAGAGGAAACACCGCAAGCTCTTGAGAAGTCTCTACGGGTGTTTCTGATTCGGTTTCTATCCGTGTGATCTTCTCAGCTGAATTCGGCACATAGCACTCCTTAGTTCATACATGATTGAGTCTGTACGGATTTGATTCGTACGTAATTCAGAGATGTATACGCGTGCTCGTTGAAGTTCGATCAATGTGGGGTGATGTATTGAACAGGAAGTTAGAGAGAGGGAGACATGGTTTTTTGTCGCGTTTATTCGCAATTCAATCGGTTTAACCTTTTTTAACTTACGGCATTAGGTAATATGGGTTAAGAATTAGTCAATGGGTAGATAACAAGTGACACGCTTATCTTACGTTGTTTATTTCTTAGTTCTTCTTTACCTGACATCACATCAAAGGAATGGTCATGATCGTTATTTATGGTATCAAAGAGTGCTTAAATCCGATTAAGTTACAGCTTTCTAATGTCTTACAACAATGTTTGAACAGTGAGATGGGGTTACCTGATGACAAACGAGCGCATCGGTTTGTACCATTAGAAAGAGATGATTTCTTTTATCCCGAAGGGCGAACAGAAGCTTATACCGTCATAGAAATTAATATGATGGAAGGGCGAGCGGTGAACACCAAAAAGCGCCTGATTAAGAAGATATTTTCTGAAATAGAAAAGCAGCTGGCCATCTCTCCCATTGATATCGAGATTACCATTAAGGAACAGCCATCGCATTGCTGGGGCTTTCGAGGCATGACTGGCGATGAAGCCCAAGATCTTAAATATAAAGTAAAGGTCTAGGGTTTAAGCTCCTAACTCCTAACTCCTAACTCCTAATACGTAAGACAGAAGGCTTAAGCTAACCTATCTAGTCGTGGTTTTGGAGTTTGATGCCAAAGCCGTTAGATGGGCTGAGTTTGGACATATGAATTTTAGGTAAATGATTCATAGACAATGCCCTAAAGCGACTAGTTTCTTTGTTTTCCGCTGTATGTCACTACAGTTCGTTTGCGACAGTGGCAAGTTTGTTTTAGAGTGCAACTCTTCTCAGCATTTTTAGATTAGTTATGGTTAGAATCAACACGAATTTAATTCAAAAGATACTCATTACACTGCCTTTGTTTTGGATTGTTACCGTTCAGGTGTGGTTAGGTCAGGGGAGTAAGCCTCTTGCGGGTATCACTTTATTGATTGCGGCCTGTTGTGCTCTTTTGTACCGAAAAAACAAGGAGAAGCATGACTGGTTTGAAGATGGCTGGGTGTGGATACTGCTCTTGCTCTCTATTTTTTCCACTATATCTTACGAGTTGCATGGTTTCAGTAGTCAAGAATTGAGGGCAACGTTGATTGCTCTGGTATTTTTCCTTTTTTATCGAAATGGCTTTGTTAAGTTATCAGGTATACAGAACTTATGTTTCACTTCTGTTGTCAGTACAACCGTCCTTGTTGCTTACTATATCTTTTTTCTCTCTGGGGATCGGGGGAGCTTGCCGTCTAATGCTCTTGTTATAGCTTCAATTCAAGGCTTCTCTGTCATTTTATTGCTCGCACTTGGGTGTGTTTCGTATGAAGGGAAAAGGCTCAAGACAATGGCTATCTTGGCATTTATAGGTTTTCTATCCATGTTTTTGGTGGGGTCAAGAGGGCCTCTATTAGCCGTAATTAGTATTGCTTTAGTTGTTCTATTCAAAATGATGATACAACATCGTCAGCACAAGACGCTGTTTGCTGTTAGTGTCATTGTCATTTTCTCTGTGTTTTTGATGTCGAAATATGAAGTGGTAAGTAAACGTATTGACTATAGCTTGCATGAGTACCATGAGATATCGCAAGGCAACATGGATACTTCCATAGGCTTAAGATTACAAATGTATCAAGCAGGGTTCGATTTCTTTGTGGATAGCCCCTTGCTAGGCATTGGAGGTGATAAAGAAGCGCAATTAGATAAACTCTCATTCACGCCAACAAATTCGGGTAAGAGATTTATCGTTAATGCGCATCTTCATAACAACTATATTGATAAAGCGGCTTCATCCGGTTTGGTAGGCATTGCCCTTCTTATGCTTAGCTTGATGTACCCTTTGTTTAATTCAAGCTACAAGCTATCGCCCATTGTATTGTTACCGGTCGTTTATTTTTCTTTGATGTGTCTATTCGATTCACCTTTCAGGAATGGTGATTTAGCTGTCATGTACTTTGTGTTTATTGGAGTACTACTAAAACTGCAAGTGAGAAAAGAAGCGTAATGAAACTAGCGTATTACGCTAATTTCATTGTGGGTAGTTTTAGTGCGTTTATTGATTTAAGGTTATAACGAACAAATAATGAATAAAAATTTCAGGTATGACATCAATGCATTACGTGCATTAGCTGTCTCAATCGTCGTCATTTTCCATTTTTTTCCGGGTTTTATCACTGGCGGCTTTTTAGGTGTGGATGTGTTTTTTGTCATTTCAGGTTTCCTGATGACAAAAATTATCATGTCGAGTTTGGAAACTAATACCTTCTCATTAAAGGACTTTTATTTAGCGAGAGCAAAACGCATTATTCCTGCCTTAGCGGTTATGTGCCTTGTTGTGTTACTCGTTGGCATTATTTACCTAGACCCTTGGGCGTTAAGAAAATTAGGTAAGCATATTCTCACCAGTGTCGGGTTTGTTTCTAACCATACCTATTTAAAAGAGTCGGGATACTTTGATGTGGCCGCGCAAAGCAAGTGGTTACTTCACACTTGGTCTTTATCCGTAGAATGGCAATTCTATGTATTATATCCTCTTGTTTTAATGGCGACCTACAAGTTATTCGGAGCTAAAGGTGCAGCCGTTGCTATTGGAACGACTCTAATCGGAAGTCTAGCTTATAACTATGCGTATTTAGGGAGCTCGGCTTCTTATTACAC
>NZ_JBFRSN010000017.1:0-7214 GCF_041473595.1 Vibrio sp. 10N.222.46.A1 | reverse complement strand
GGTTTTTATACAGTCCTTTTTCTTCACCCGCAATTTCGTCACTTTCACTGAGTTCTGACTCGGTCTCTTCAGCTTCATTAATAGAGTCATCAACCTCATCAATCAAAGTTTCTTCTTCATTATCAGCGACTTGTTCAGGTTCGTTTACTGTGTCTTCTTCTGTCTTGTCTTTTACCCAATCGCGAAGAGTTTCTGCAACTCCTTCAGACAGAGACTTCAAATTGCTGTAATCGTCGTCGTAATCATCTAAACCATCACGAACGTTGAACTCTTCTGAGAGGAATAGTTTACGCAATGCGGCTTTTTTTACGCTTTCAGAGGCTTCTGATACCAATAATTGGGCAACAGACAAATCTTCAGTGGCTTCTGGTGCGGGATCTTGAACGTCAGCAACATGAACTTCTTCATTGATTTCTATAGTTTCACTCTCTAAAGACTGAGGCGCTGCTGCTTCCATTTCAGACGAAAGATCAGCAGGCGAAATCTCAGAAGCTGAAGAATCAGAGGGAGTGAGTGCTGGTACTTCCAATGTTTGCTCTACTTCCAAAGGTTCGTCAGTGGATTCATCAAGCTTTCGTTGAGACCAACGGCTAAAGAAGTTAGTTGCCATTTGATCTTCCCGCGCCTTTGCGTTTCTTACGTCTTGTTTCTAATAACTCGCCATGACGACCGATGAATGCTTCCATCCAAGCCTGTACGGGCAAAGGAATGTCGTAGGAAAGTACTTGGTTGTCACCGTCCATGTATTGCCCTGCAACGGTTTGTGAGGCAGTAAGTAACTGAATGACGGGCTTAACATCAGAATCGACATTATCCATTACTAAGAAAAGCTTAGGTTGCTGAGAGCTTAGGTTGAATCGATAGTCTGTACGTTCATCTTTATGTAATTGAAGTAAACAAACGTCTGGGGCGTCATCTTCTGGTGACAATTCAAACCCCTTCAATTCCCATTGAGTGGTTACCCAGATACCTGTTTTGATCTCTTTCTCTATTCTTTGGACACCTATTGGCCAAGCTGCTTCTGTTTTTTCGTATTGTTCTTTGAATTCTTTTATCTCAGACATACTTCACCCAATTGATTTTCTTTGGCCTGAATGTGCTTAGGACATTTTGTACTTAGCTCAATCCTATAAGCGCTATAAAGCAATAAACACGCCAATACAGGTTAACTTCAATAGCGCATCTACAATGTTCGTCATCAAGTTGTCACTTAACGTTAGTCGATACTGGTTATTTCAGACAACTCCACTCGGTGAACTCCCATATTTTGCGCTATTTTAATCAAATGCTTCATGTTTTCCTGAATACCCGTTATTTTGGAATAAGATTTGCTTTAAGCATGAGTTAAAGAATCGATGAACAAGATCGGCGTTAGACCCTCTTGTTAACTTCTTATCTCTTTAAATCGCTATCTCATTAAGTAGGACGTGACTGTGGTAAAACCAAACATAATAAAAACTAGTGAAAACCCACTTCAAACAATCGAAGTTGAAGTGTTTGATGAATATGGTGAGAAGCTAACCAAACAGATCGCTTGTGAACGCCCTCTTACCGTCATGTTGAACTGGAAAGAGATCGTAACTCTGATGACGCTCGGCTCGCGTCCTGAATCTTTAGTCTTGGGTTATTTGAAGAACCAAAGCTTCCTTTCTGACCCTGAAGCAGTTGAATCTATCATCATCGATTGGGAAACCAGCTCTGCAGCGGTCATTACCAATGAAGATACGAGCCAGCTTGAGCAAGCGCTTAAGAAGAAGACGGTGACCTCTGGCTGTGGTCAGGGCACCATGTTTGGTAACGTGATGAAGCAGTTGGAAGATTACCAAGTGCCTCAGACCAAAATTAAGCAATCTGAAATTTACACGGCTTTAGAAGCACTGACTCATTACAACGACACGTACAAGAAAGCTGGCGCGGTACATGGTTGCGCTGTTTGCAAAGACGACAAGGTTCTATCGTTTGTTGAAGATGTTGGCCGTCACAATGCGGTAGATACGTTGGCTGGTGAGATGTGGCTTAACAAAGAGTCTGGTGAAGATAAGATTTTTTACACTACTGGCCGCCTGACTTCTGAAATGGTCATCAAAGTGGCGCAGATGGGTATTCCTGTTCTGTTATCACGTTCAGGCGTAACGCAAATGGGTTTAGACTTGGCTCAGCAATTTGGTATCACGACCATTGCTCGCGCTAAAGGCCTGCGTTTCCAAGTGTTCACTGGCGCAGAGAAGATTGAATTTGATGTGAAAGGTGAATAATCAGCAGTCGGAAAAAAGCGTAGG
This sequence comes from Vibrio sp. 10N.222.46.A1, assembly GCF_041473595.1. Taxonomy (NCBI): domain Bacteria; kingdom Pseudomonadati; phylum Pseudomonadota; class Gammaproteobacteria; order Vibrionales; family Vibrionaceae; genus Vibrio; species Vibrio sp. 10N.222.46.A1. The sequence continues at coordinate 4,935 of NZ_JBFRSN010000017.1, read as the reverse complement.
TTCGATTGGAGATTCACTAACCGCTTCTAATTGTAAAGTTCTGATGTAAAGAGTTAGTGACCCTTCAAGGATAGATACATAGAAACTTAGCTAGATACAAGATACAAAAACGCCGTCATGCTTTTCAGTATGACGGCGTTTTTAATTTTTAATTTTCGGTTTATAGCTTATGCCTGAATTTCCAACGCATTGAGTTGAAAACTAAGGCTAACTTAAAGCTTAGCCGCGTGCTTTCAAGAACTCAGCGTAAGTACCGCGGAAATCGTTGATCTTGCCATCTTTGATTTCAAGGATACGAGTTGCAAGCGAGTCTACGAACACACGGTCGTGAGATACGAAGAACAATGTGCCTTTGTAGTTCTCAAGAGCCAAGTTAAGCGCTTCGATAGATTCCATATCCATGTGGTTCGTTGGTTCGTCCATCACAAGCACGTTGATGTCTTGCATCATTAGCTTGCCGAATAACAGACGGTTCTTCTCTCCACCAGAACAGTTACGCGCTTTCTTGTTCGCATCATCAGCAGTAAACAATAGACGACCTAGAATACCACGTACCATAAGGTCATCGTGCTTCACTGTACGCCATTGTGAGATCCAATCGAAGATACTCAGATCGTTATCAAAGTCAGACGTGCTATCTTGTGGGCAGTAGCCTACTGATGCGTTTTCAGACCATTTAACGATACCTTCGTTTTGTTCTAGCTCTTGAACTAGGCATTTCAATAGTGTTGTTTTACCCACACCGTTCTCACCGATAACGGCAAGACGAGTACCCGCTTCAAGTAGCAAGTTACCACCAGCAAACAGTGTTTCGCCATCGAAGCCGTGACCAAGCTCTTTAAGTTCAAGTGCTTGACGGTGCAGTTTCTTACCTTCACCAAAATCAATAGATGGGCTCATACGGCTCGATGATTTCACTTCATCAAGCGTGATTTTGTCCATTTTCTTAGCACGTGAACTTGCTTGCTTTGCTTTAGATGCGTTAGCACCAAAACGGTTTACGAAATCTTGAAGCTCGCTGATCTCAGCCGCTTTCTTAGCATTGCTCGCTAGAAGTTGATCTCGAATCAAACCCGACGCTTCTAAGAAGTACTCGTAGTTACCCGGGTAAACACGTAGCTCGCCGTAGTCGATATCTGCCATATGTGTACATACAGAGTTAAGGAAGTGTCTATCGTGCGAAATGATGATCATTGTACATTTACGCTGGTTTAGCTCTTCAGCAAGCCAGTTAATCGTGTGAATGTCCAAGTTGTTGGTTGGTTCATCAAGAAGCAGGATATCTGGGTTTGCAAACAGTGCCTGTGCCAATAGCACGCGCAATTTCCAACCCGGAGCAACTTGTTGCATTAGGCCGAAATGAAACTCTTCTTCGATACCCGCTTGAATTAGGATATCACCAGCACGGCTTTCTGCTGTGTAGCCATCCATTTCCGCGAATTCACTTTCAAGCTCAGCGACTTTCATACCATCGTCTTCGCTCATTTCTGGCAAAGAGTAAATACGGTCACGTTCTTGTTTTACTTCCCACAGTTTTTTGTCACCCATGATTACTACATCGATAACGCTGTACTGTTCAAAAGCGAACTGATCTTGGCTTAGCACACCCAGTTTTTCTCCAGGAGTGATCGAAACGTTGCCCGAGCTTGGCGTCAATGCGCCACTTAGGATTTTCATGAACGTTGATTTTCCGCAACCATTGGCGCCGATCAAACCATAACGGTTTCCGTTACCAAATTTAGCAGAGATGTTTTCAAACAGCGGCTCTGCGCCAAATTGCATTGTGATGTTCGCGGTAGATATCAAAGAACTAATTCCTAAGCGTGTACTGACAGATAATTATTTGGCTATTTCAATTAGCCAAAATAAGAAGTACGAAAGTATGGATTAAACATAAAACGAAGCGCGGATTATATAGAGATCAGGATCACATTGTCGAGGTTAAACAGTGAACGAATGAAGAACAACGCACAATAAAGTGTATTTCGTCGTTTATTACATCATAAAAAGAAAAAATCCCCACTAATTCCATTAGTAGGGATTTCATTTCTCATCAATAAAAGCATCAGACTCTAATTCGAATAAATACCGATTGACGCTATTTAGTTACTTTTTTCTGAACGTATTTTTGACCAACATCGACAACGGCAACATCTCTAAAGAAGCTTCTCCCCAACAGAATTGGGAAAGAAAGATGCGTTCGATCTGCTAGCGTAAATTCAGTCTTATCTTTTAGATCGCCGATTTGAATTGAAGCGACAACAACAGCACGTCGTTGTGTACCTTCCGCGCTCGACTGCTTGATCTTAACCCAACGCTCTACCGGCAAGCTGATCTCTTCAGTTGTGATGCCGTCATGTTCAATTTTGAACTTAACCCAATCTTTACCGTCACGTTCGAAGTCAACAATATCAACGGCACTGATTGATGATGTTGTTGCACCTGTATCAACTCGTGCTTTAAACGCTTCTTTAAGACCAGGAACAAACACCCACTCCTCTTCGCCAAGAATCAGTTTGCCATCACTTGTCTTGGTTGGTTTTGCAGTCGGTTTTTGTTCAGGCTTTGGTTTCGCTTCTGGTTCCGTTGGTTTTACTTCTTCAGGCTTCTCTGTAGGTTCCGTTACTTTTTCGCCTTCCGTTGCGTCAGTCTTAGAAGAGTCATCGACAACAGGTTGTTCTACTTGAGGCTTTTGCTCTGGCTCGACAGGAACTTCAGTAGTTGTCGAACAAGCAAACAGGCCACCACTTAGCATTAAAACTACAATCGCTTTCCAATTATACATTCAGTCACCTTCTATTTTGAAACGTTGGCTATCGCTTTAGCCACATAAGGAATATGGGATTCAGAAAGGCCTGCGATATTGATGCGTCCATCACCAACACCATAGACTCCATATTCTTCACGTAGTTGATTCATTTGAGTTTCTTTAAAGCCTAGTACACTAAACATGCCTTTATGGCTTTCGATGAAGTCAAATTGTGACGTGTTGTAAGTATTTCGCAATTCATTACATAAACTTTGGCGCAGATTTAACAAACGTTGCTGCATTTCACTCAACTCTTGTTTCCAAATCGCCGTTAGTTCTTGATTCTGAAGAATTGTTTTAACCAACGCGGCACCATGATCTGGCGGCATTGTGTAAGTTGAACGAGCCAGCGTCAGTAGCTTACCTTTAGCATTGCCTACGTGTTCGCTGTTCTTACCGATAACGATCGCGGCACCCGTTCTTTCACGGTACAAACCGAAGTTTTTCGAACATGACGTCGTAATCAACATCTCTTCTACGTTGTTCGCCATATGTTGAAGACCTTTTGCGTCTTCTTCTAGGCCATCACCAAAGCCTTGGTAGGCAATATCAACAAACGGTAAGAAACCATTCTTTTGCGATAACTTAGTAATTTCCTGCCACGCTTCAAAATCAATGTCAGCACCCGTTGGGTTATGACAGCAACCGTGAAGAAGTACCACGTCTGATGGACCCGCTTTTGAAAGGTCGGCCAACATTTTAGCCGTATCAACTTGCTTCGTTTCAGGACTGAAGTAATTGTAGTATCGAACTTTTAAGCCCGCCGCTTCCATCACCGGTTTATGGTTAACGTAGCTTGGGTTTGAAATCCAAACCGTTGTGTCTGGTTGAGAGACTTTCATCAAGTCACCCAACATGCGAAGTGCACCACTTGCACCTGGTGTTTGAATCGCAGCAACGCGACCTATTGCAGAAGTCCCTTTAAGCAACAGATCAACCATGCTCTGGTTAAACTCTTCACAGCCTGCTAGGCCAACATAAGCTTTGGTTTTCTGTGTTTCAACAACGATATCTTGAGCCTTAGAGACGGCTTTCATGATCGGTGTTTCACCTTGGTCGTTTTTGTAAACGCCAATGCCTAAGTCGACTTTATCAGTGCGAGTATCGCCGCGGTAAGCGACAGACAGAGATAGAATTGGATCTAAAGTTGGTTTTGGTAGATGTGAAAACATGAAAGTCACAACCCTTTGAAATTCAAGTATGAGTTTCACGTTAACATTATCGTAGACAAATCAGAAACATTTTTTAATAGAAGCGCTTAGTTACCATTAGTAATTAGAAGTAATCAGAGATTGGTCATTTCAAACGGATAAATAGTGCAAATTTCAAACACCTAATAACCAATTGCACAATTCAAAGCGCTGTATTTCTATGTATCTTATGCTTCTATGTGTCTTATGTTTGCATGCGCCTATAAAGATCGCTATTGGGCACTTTGTTTGAATTGTCTTGGTGTCATTCCTGACCACGCCTTAAACCGAGTGCTAAAGTTAGCGGGATTTGGATATCCGACTATCTCACCAATGTGTTGAATCGACCAATCACTCGATCTAAGTAGCCGTGCAGCGTATTCCATTCTCATACGCATGATATGAGTCATAGGGCTGTGCGAGTAATAGCGCTGACACAAACGATGGAAGTGTGGCTCTGAGCACGGGAATAAGCTCGCGAGTTCATGAACGTTCCATTCTTTATGGAGCTGCTTTTGTACATTATCGAAAACGCGTCTTAAGCGGATCAAATTGCGCGACTGTTGCTGAGGCACTGGCGCATTAATCATGAACTCTATTTGGGCTACACTGTGAATCGCAATCGCTCCACCCAAATCGATGGGTAAGGCAATACTTCTCAACAACGTATGAATGCACGACGAGACGACTTCTGCCGCCGGAGACAGCGTATAACTCACTTCATCACTGACGACATTTTCCCATTGTTTATTAGGCGATAGAAAGATCCATGCGATCTGCCATGTTTCTTCTTCAATACCAAAACCGTTCTCAACGCCTGCAGGAACAGTAATGCAAGAGCCTGGTTCTAGAATGTAGCGACACCCTTCGCTTTCGAGCCATCCCTTACCTCTCACGGTATACAGCAACATGTGTTTTTGTTGGTTCTTACGATAC
>NZ_JBFRSN010000016.1:0-4582 GCF_041473595.1 Vibrio sp. 10N.222.46.A1 | reverse complement strand
AAGGGCTTTCAATAAAGGAAAGACAAAGGTGTTTGAAACATTATATAGTTCGTTAACTTTACCCAATTACATTCAAAGACCTTTCAGTTATGACGTAAGTGTTGATATAGGGGCGTCAACGCCAGTGTTTCCACTTAATGAAAGTAGAACGTCCAATACGAGCCGATAATGACGAGAGAAGATATGCGCCAAGCACTCTTCGAATACATCGAGGTTAATTATTACCGAACAAGAAGGCACAGGGCACTTGAATATCTAAGTCCAGTTAATTTCTTGTCACTTAGCAAACCAGTCAGTCTGACAAGTGTAGAGCACCCTTATCAAATAGGAAAACACTTATTCATATGAAGGTAAGACAACTTTTCCCTCACCAAATTTTTGTGAAAGAAAAGACTCTACAAACAGTTACGCTTCCCCAATTTATAGACTCGTCGAAAAAAGATAGATAAGGTAAAGACTCATTAAAACAAAGAAAAATCCTGCAATTTTATTGCCCCACTGTTCAATGTATCTTGACACTATATGTGCCCGCATCCAGTAACCAATGACAGCATACATCGAAAGCACTAGTGCCGTCGAAATACCGACAATCCCCAAACAGATCATATAATCACTGATATTACTATTCGTAAGGTCAACAAAACTAGGTAAGATAGAAGCATAAAAAAGGATAGTTTTTGGGTTCCCCATAGCTATAGATAGCCCGGCAAAAAATTCCTTTGTTGATAAATCAGACGTTGAGATATCGGTTTCACTTAAATGAGGAGAAGCCGCCATAATTAGACTATAGCCTATCCACCCTAAGTATATGGCACTAACAAATTGTACGAAGTGATAGATTCCTTGGACGCCGTTCTGAGCAAGTGCCGTATTGATGCTAAAATATGCAATGCTAAAAAATAACATAGCACCTATGACAATTCCTAAGGTCGTTATTAAACCCGACTTAAGCCCGACCCCCATACTTTGAATCATCACTAGCAACACACTTGGACCAGGTACTATTGATAGTAGCGTAATTGAAGCTGTAAATAATAAGATTGTGGTAATGTCCATGCCATTGCCTTTTAATGGTCTGTGCGTACGTAAACCCACATAGGCTTAATATCTGCAACATGAAAGCCAAACTTCTCGTAGAATCTAAATACTTGATTATCAACAAGTAAAGCTTTTTCGCTTGCCATAATGTTCCACTAAGTTTGATGCTTCCTCACTCAATTCAAGCCACAAATTTTCTGGCAGTATATCGGCGATGCAAACCAGAGGCTTTTTTGAAAATTGGGATTGAAGCTTACAAATATCTGCTTGAGTTAAACTGTCTATAAAATTCTGAAAAGCAGCGTCAATCCTTGATTGTCCATATTGCATGATGAATGTATCCTCATAAATTAAAGTTTTCATGCTAGATTCGAGTTTATAAAAATCAAAGAATAACGCTTAAATTCCGTTTTTTAATGAGGGAAGATAACTATTTATCCAAATTTATCTGCAAATGAATAAACAATTTATTACGTCTGAAAAATATACCTTTGCAGTCATCTCTTAAGGCGCGACCCAGAACAACGATAACAATACAAATATAACTAGTTGGAGTTTCCACTCAAATATCCTTTGAAACTATAATAATGACTAAAATAAATGTGACGACTGTAGTCATCTTGATAAAATGCTTAAAACCCATCAATTAAACAATTAATTTATGATTTAATTTATTCCCCTCGGTTTTTTGCGCAACTCAATGGAAATAAGTCAGCAACCTATGATCTGAGCAACTACCTTCACTCTCCTTCTTAGCCTCATGGATTGATGAAGAGACGATAAGCAGGTGGGCGCAAAGCAAACAGAATAAGCGCGGGAGACCACGTCGGTTTAGTGATTTAGCTCTCACGACAGCGCTCATGGTGAAACGCGGCCACTGAGAGCGCTACAAGGATTTATCGACTCGATATTTAGACTTGCCCATGTTCCATTAAGTTGTCCGCATTACACTTGCATCAGTCGTAGAACAAAGCAAGTTGAGGTCTCATTTAAGACTAAAACGAGAGGAGCAATACAGTACCTAGCCATTGATGCTACTGGCCTTAAGGTTTATGGCGAAGTTCTTCCGAACTTACTGAAACAAACACGTCAAAGCACCCTTGAGGTATCTGGTGATGGCGCTTACGACACGAGATCGTGTCACGCTGCTATTAAGATTAAGCGAGCCGTTGCGCTTATTCCCCCCAAGAGAAGGGGCAGCCTTCTGGGAGCGTGGCCATCCTAGAAATCTCGCAATGGGCAGCTAGAAGTTATACGGCTCAAATAAATATTGGAAAGAGCGGTATGGTTACCACAAAGCCTATCAACAACTCAAAATCAAAAAACGGATAATTATTAATTATTAATTACCCTTCAACCTCTTGCGATAGCTGACAGGAAGAAGCATAAAGACGTCAGGTTAATAATCGCCCCAATAATGATGAAAACATCTCAGCGCATTCAAGCCGACCGCATTGTAATAATTGAAGGAACTAAAAAGATGTCACTACGTTACGTCATATTGACGTATTTAAATGAAAAACCCCACTCAGGTTACAGCGTCACCAAAGAAATCAACCAATCCCATTATTGGAGCGCCGTCCTACAGCATACTTATCGAGAGATTAAGGTATTGCACAAAGAAAGATGGATAGAAGCGCATGCGAACTGTGCTTCAAAAGGCAACGCTTTCACTATCACCGAACTTGGTAAACAAGCGCTAATTAACTGGCTATCGACACCGGTGGCCACCTGTCAGCATAGAGATTCGTTTTGTATAAAATTGATGAATCATTCTCTCGCACCAACAGAATTAAGCCGTGAGATAGACCTCAGCATCAAAACCACCCTCACGGTCTGTCAATATTACGAACGAACCTTGAAACAACCGCAATTAAACGCTCGTCAAACCCTTATCCTCAAAAAGCGACTCGCAGAAGTTCAATTGAATTTGGATTGGTTCCAAGACATCCAGAAGACCTTGTTTTGAAAACGTCCACTCAAAGCAAAGTCGTTAAAAAAGAAATTGACCACATCGCCAAATACATTACACCTCAAGAAGATGAGGCCCCGTCAAGCACGCACCCAGAATGAACTTGAAGAGAACGACATCAGCCAAAATATTAAAATAGTGGGATTGATTCATAATAAGGAGAACACCTCATGGACAAAAGAACCGTACCAGCCCATCAGCGCATGGAAATACCGCTTAAACCCAACCACGCCTTACCATATCCAAGTAAAACCGTGCCAGAAAAATTAAAGCAGCAGACCAAAGTTCGTCGCCGCATTGAAGACATCCTTGAAGCCCAAGAATTTGATGCGCTTTGGAAGGATGGGTGAAATAGAAGACAATAAAGCACGGCCGCTTTGTCGCGTAATTCAGTTGAGAGACCATTTTTCACCGTTTGATATGCTTTTTAATCAATACGACAGGTTTCAGGCATCCCAAGCTTCTACAGCGCTTTGAGCATGTCTAAGTTTATGAAAGTAAACGTTTGTGATAACCAGACCGCTGTTTCCAATACTTATTGGAACCGGACACCTCCGGGCAACCAGCCGCGAGATTTCGGGAAGGGGATGAGCTCAAACGCGAGTTTAATCTGAATTGCATAGTAACAAGACCTCGTGTCATAGCGCCATCGCCAGATACCTCTATGAGACTTCGGCGTGTTTATTTGAGTAAGTTCGGGAGCACTTCTCCACCGGTAACATTAGATAAACTTAACTCAGCAGCAAGGATTTTCGGCGTCTTGGTATCGACCGCTAAGTGTAACTTTCGCCATACTCTAAGCTTCCCATCTGAACAAGGTTTTTTACTTCCTACTTACCTTCACCATAAACCTTGATGCCTCTCTACTCAATGGCTAGGCACTGCATTGCGCCTCTTGTTTTTGTTTTAGATGAGATATCTACCTCTTTTGCATGGCGAATGATACTTTTGTTATGTGGGCAGCTCAACGGAACATGAAGCTAGCCTAAATATTGAATCGATAGACCCTTGCAGCGATCTCAATGGCATAGAGAAGACTCGTTTCACCATTAGCGCAGTGGTAGTAATAACTAAATCACTGAATCGACGTGACCTACCACGCTGGTTCTGTTTGCTTTACGTCCCCCCACTTATCGCCTCGGGACCTATCAGAGCTAATAGGAACTAATACAGGTAAAGGAGACCTCTTTTTATTTGTACTGCAATTTATCTAACTCATAATTGTCCGTGCGACCTGAAGTCGTATGAAGCGTTGTTCACCACGCAGAGTGAACCATCTGTATCACCAGATGACCCTAAGATCCTGAATAAAGCAGCGGCTCTGACAACGTAACGAAGCTTGGTCGTTAGGCTGAGCGGGAGCAAAATCGTGAGAGGATGTTCCTCCTGATAACCTCAAAATCGGGTGAGTGCTAGGGAGTCAATATGATGAATGTAATGTGAATCCATTTAAGGCGCGTTATGTGATGAAACAGCGGAAGTGGTTAATACGCTGTAGCCAAAAGGCAACGAGAGTCGGAAAGAGATTGGACAAGGCTCTTTCGTGGTCATTGTACTCTCCGCACCATTGTG